>JALYPB010000099.1 GCA_030856585.1 Gemmatimonadota bacterium
CGTCGAGCCGGTGGCGGTGCAGGCCGCCGCCGATCAGCTCTCCCGGCTCGATCCGAAGCCCGGCCTGAAGCATTCCAAGCAGAGCGACGGGTACATCATTCCCGACCTGATCGTCGAAAAGATCGGCACCCGCTATCAGGTGTTCCTCAACGACACCGGCATGCCGCGCCTTCGGCTCAGCCGCTCCTATCAGGAGATCGCCCGCGACAAGAAGAAGATGACGCCGGAAAACCGGGAGTTCATCGCCTCCAAGATGAACAGCGCCAACTGGATGATTCAGGCGATTGAGCAGCGCCGGCAGACCATGCTGAAGGTGATGAACTTCATCGTGGATCGGCAGCGTGACTTCTTCGAGAAGGGAGTCGAGTACCTCAAGCCGCTCACCCTCAGGGAAGTGGCTGAGGTGATCAATATGCACGAGTCCACGGTCAGCAGGGTGACCAACGAGAAGTTCGTACAGACCCCGCGTGGCGTGCTTCCCCTCAAGTTCTTCTTTTCCAGTGCGCTCTCCACTGCCTCGGGCGAAGACGCGAGCGCGCGCTCGATCCGCGCCAAGTTGGAGAAGATGGTGGGCGAGGAAAACAACGCCAAGCCACTCACCGACCAGCAAATCGTTCACCTCTTCCAGGAGCAGGGGATTCAGATCGCCCGGCGCACGGTCGCCAAGTATCGCGACCAGCTGGGCATCCTTCCGGCGCGAATGCGGAAGCGCGTATGACCATCGCTCCGGTCGACACGCTGGATGTCAGCGTGCTCGTCCCGGCCAAGGACGAGGCACCGAATCTCCCCGAGTTCGTTCAGCGCTGCGCCGAGGCGCTCGGCCCGGCCGGCTTTTCGTTCGAGGTCATCGTCGTCAACGACGGCTCGCGCGATGGGAGCGACCGGGTGCTGCGTGATCTGGAGCGGCAGTATCCGTTTCTCTCGGTGGTCACCCACCGCCGGCAGCGTGGCATTGCAGACAGTCTCCGCTCGGCCGGGGATATTGCCCGGGGAGATGTGTTCGTCTTCTACCCTGCGGACCTCCAGTACCTCCCCGAAAATATTCCCGGCCTGGTAGCGCCCATCCTCGATGGACAGGCCGATATCGTCACCGGGACGAAGCAGGGGAAGTACGACAAGGCCTTCGTCTCCCACGTCTACAACATCCTCTGCCGCTGGCTCTTCGGTGTCCGGGTCACCGATCTCAACTCGGTGAAGGCCTACCGCCGGGAAGTGATGATTGGGGTTCCACTCCGTCCCGACTGGCATCGCTACATGGTGGTCATCGCCGCGGCCGAAGGCTTCCGGCTCACATCTCTTCCGGTTCCTCTGTATCCCCGGCGTGCCGGCCTCTCGAAGTTCAACTGGAAGAGAATACCCGTTGGAATGTTCGACCTCATCTCTGTCTGGTTTCAGCTTCGGTTTGGTCGCAAGCCAATGCTCTTTTTCGGGGTCGGAGGGGCCATTCTCTTCATTATCGGTCTGCTGGCGGGGATTGCAGCCCTCGTACTGCGCTTCGGATATGGCATCGGCCTTCGGCCGCTGCTGAATCTGGTCGAGATGATGGTGATCAGCGGCATCGTCCTGTTCGGATTCGGCTTTCTGGGCGAGATCATCGCCGGAATGCGCGAGGAGACGCGAGAGATCGCCCGCGATCTCGCCCGGCTCGAGAAGCTCGACGTCCGGGACTGACCGGTGCGGGTCGTCTTCCTGACCCACAACTACCCCCGCAGGCCACGTGACCCCTCGGGCGCCGCACTCGCCACGCTTGCTCGCGCCCTCGTGCGCCGGGGCATCTCGGTCCGCGTGGTTACCCCGAGCGACGATGCGGGACCAGACGAAGTCGACGGAATCCCGGTTCACCGGGTACGCGCCGGTCAGGCTACCCGCCAGACCGTCTCCGGCAGTGACACCATGGCTGCGGCGCTGAGAAGCCCAGTCGGCTGGCTTCGCCTGGCACGCCTGAGGCGGTCCTTGCGGTCGGCCGTCCGGCACGAGGTCACGGTCGGGGCCGACCTCGTCCACGCGCACGGTTGGGTCCCGGCCGGCCTTGCGGCCCCGGCTGGAGTACCACTGGTATTGACCGTGCATGGCGCCGATGCCCCCCTATTGAACGGGTCCCGCCTCGCGCGCTCGCTGGCGCGCCCGCTTTTTCAGCGCGCCGCCGTCGTGACAGCGGTTTCTCGTCAGATCGCCACCCTGGTTCAAACCGGCGCCGGCCGCTTCGTTGACAATGCCTTCATCCATCCCATGCCGGCCGACACCCGCAGCTACCCCTGGACCCGGGGAGGGGGAGGTATCGTCGTTATCTCCCGGCTTGTCGCCCCCAAGCGGGTGGAGCTGGCCATCGAGACCGCCGCCTTTCTCGCCTCCTGCGGGCACGATTTCCCGCTGACCATCGTCGGCGACGGGCCCGAGCGGCCATCTCTGGAGCAGCGGGCGGCCCGTCTCGGTGTTTCGTCGCTGGTTCGCTTCGCGGGGTCCATGTCTCCGCCGGAGGCAAGAGTCTATCTCGAGCGCGCCGACATCCTGCTCTTCACTGCCGGGGGGGACGCTACCGCGCGATCCGCGATCGAGGCCCTGGTCTCGGGAGTTCCTGTCATCGCCTGCTGGGACAGCGGCGCAGCGGTAGACATCGTTCCCGAATCGGGGCCCGGGCGCCTGACCCTGCCATCGCCCGAGGCGCTCGCCGACAGCGTGCTGGATCTCCAGGCCGACCCCGACCGCCTGATCATGGGGCGCCTGGTGGGGGAGTCGTGGCGCGCCCGGCTTGCTCCCGACAACGTGGCCGAGTTGTGCGAGGGATGGTATCGCAATGCCCTCGCAGGTTGAGCGCTTGCGGATACTGGCCGTGACTCACAACTACCCTCGCTTCCCCGGTGATCCCGCCGGCGCCTTCGTGGCTCGTATCGCCGAGGGAGCCGCGGCCCGTGGGCACGCGGTGGAGGTGATCGCACCCCATGCCCCCGGGACGGCTGAGGACGAGCGAGCTGGCGGCCTTCGGGTTCGTCGCTTCCGCTACGGGCCGGAGCTACTCGAGCGAGTGGCCTACACCGGCAACCTTCACGGACGCACACTGATGTCCCCTCTCGCCGCCCTGGGATTCCCCGGCTTTGTCCTGGCGTTTGGGCGGGCGGTTCGGAGCGCGGTACGGCAGTTCTCCCCCGATGTGATTCACGCGCACTGGTGGATGCCGTCGGGATGGTTCACCAGCCGGTGCCAGGTTCCCTACCTGGTTACCTGCCATGGCTCGGACGTCCGGCTGCTGGAGCGGGGGAGCGTGGTTCGTGCCGTCGCGCTGCCCGTGTTTCACCGGGCTGCACGGGTCACCACGGTTTCGAAATTCCTGGCGGACGACATCCAGCGAATGCTGCCGCCGCTGCGGGGCAGGGTGCAGGTAGCACCGATGCCGGTGGATGTCGGCGGCTTTCTCGAGGGCGCACGCGCCCCCAAGGTCGCTCCACCGCGTGTGCTCTATGCGGGCAATCTGGTCCCAAGCAAGGGAGTGGACGTGCTGCTCAGAGCGGTCGCCGAGCTCTCCCGACGCGGGGTGGCCTGCGAGCTCAAAATTCTGGGCGAGGGACCAGCCAGGTCCGAGCTGGAGGCGCTCGCTCACGACTTGGGGATTGGGTCGAAAACCACCTGGGCGCCGTTCGTTCCCCAGGGGAGAATGGCCGCTGAATACGGTGCCGCCACTGTGACGGTGCTTCCGACCCGCGGCCGCGCAGAGGGGCTGGGGTTGACGCTGGTGGAAGCGCTGCTGGCCGGCTCCGCCGTGGTGGGCACGGCCGCCGGCGGCATTCCCGAGGTGGTCGTGCACGAGCAGACTGGTCTCATCGCACGCGATGGCGACGCTGCCGACCTGGCCGATCAGGTTCAGCGTCTGCTCACCGATGCTGTCCTCCGCGAGCGGCTTATCCGGGCAGGAAAGGAACATGTGCTCCGGGCCTTTGCGCCCGAAGCCGCTATTGACCGCTTCATCGAGATCTACGGTGCCGTCGCTAAGCATCAGCCGCGCAGCTGAGCCCCCCGGCGACTGGCGCGCCTTTGCGGCGGCCCACGGCACGTTCTACCACCAGCCGGAGTGGGCTCTCTGCCTTGGCGACATCTATCGCCTGCGGCTCGACTACTACTCGGCACGTCAGGGTGGCGAGCTCCGCGGCCTCCTGGCCGTGGCCGAGATTCCGCCCCTGATCGGTCCCCGGCGATTTGTCAGCCTGCCCTTCAGCTATGCCGCAGGCCCCCTCGCCCAGGATCCGGCCACCGCCGCGGCCCTGTCCGAGGCCGTGCTCGAACGTGCACGAGAGCGCGGCGTGCGGCGCATCGAGCTGAAGAGCCGGGGCGAATATCCAACCCCGGCCGGGTTCCAACGGGCTTCGCGCTACGCGACGTATGAGATCCCGACCGAACAGGGCGAGGCGGCCGTGTGGCAGCGGCTGCACCCCGGCAGCACCCAGCGAAGCATTAAGAAGGGCCAGAAGGCAGGTCTGGAGATTCGCCGGGGCGAGACCGCGGCAG
Source organism: Gemmatimonadota bacterium (assembly GCA_030856585.1). Taxonomy (GTDB): domain Bacteria; phylum Gemmatimonadota; class Gemmatimonadetes; order Gemmatimonadales; family GWC2-71-9; genus CAVVWJ01. The sequence goes on from JALYPB010000099.1 coordinate 4,498, forward strand.
ATTGGCAGGTCATGGCCGAGCTGGAGGAGCGAACCGCGCATGGCCACGGGCTGCCCGCGCCGCCGAGACGGTTTTACGTCGAAGGGTGTCGCCGACTCCAGAGCAATGGCCAGGCGCAGGTATACCTCGCCTTCACCAGCACCGGCGCGCCGGCGGCTGCCATCACCGTGTGGAAAGGGCCGCGCTCCTGGATCTACGCCTTCGGCGCGTCGGATCCAGCCCATCTGGAGCACCGGCCCAATCACGTCCTGATCTGGACCGCCATTCAGGATGCCATCGCATCGGGGCGGCGCTTCGACATGGGCCGAGCCGCCCCGGAGCAGGAAGGCCTGGTGGAGTTCAAGCGACGCTGGGGTGGACAGGCACTACCGCTGACCTATGATTACTGGCCAACGCCGGCCGGGTTGAACGTCGCCGCGCGCGACCGCGGCTCCATGGCAGCCGTATCCGCGGTCTGGTCTCGTCTGCCGGCCGGAGTCGCGCGGCTGGGATCGGGCCTCTACCGCTACCTGGGATAGCTCGTGAGCTTCGCGTGGCGCCTTCGAAAGAAGATCCTCAAGCGGTGGGCCCGGAATACGTTTTTCCCGGTCTGGCGGGTGAGTCTGCTGCGGTCCTGCGGCTTTGTCATAGGCCGCGAGGTGTATATCGCGGATGATCTTCTGATCGTCGAGGAGCTTGCCGATCGCGGGAACCTTACCATCGGGGACCGGGTGAGCATCGCCCCCCGGGTTACTCTGGTCACGTCCTCCCATCCCAACCATTCTCGCATCCGCGGATTCGCGCCGGTCTCGCAAGGTCCCATCATCATCGAAGAGGATGCCTGGCTCGGTGCCGGGTGCGTCGTGCTACCCGGAGTACGCA
>JALYPB010000441.1 GCA_030856585.1 Gemmatimonadota bacterium
GTCATTGCTTGAGATACAGCCGTTTGGGATCCAGCACTTCGCGCAGCAAATGCAGCTCGCGCCCGCTCGGCATGGGCACCTCGGCCAACCGGCTCCGGCTCCGGAGCGCCCAGCCGATTCCCTGCGCTACCTCATCAGCCGTGATGCCGGGATAGAGCGACGCCAGAACCAGCTCACCGCTCTCCGGGTCCGCTTCCAGAATCGCCTTATCAGTGATGACCGTGGTGGGCCCCGCACCGGGCATCCCCAGTTCTTTCCGAGTCCGGCCGTTGGCCCTGAGGCCGGGGCTGGTGATGAAGTCCACCCGCTCGGGAAATACCCGCCGGCCGAGCCGGCTGATCACAACCGTGCGATGGGCGTGCACCGCAATCTCCGCCGCTCCCCCGCTACCCGGCAGCCGGACCCTGGGATGGGCATAGTCCCCCACAACCGTGGTATTGATGTTCCCGTAGCGGTCGATCTGAGCGCCGCCCAGCAGGCCGACCTCGATCCGGCCATTCTGCAGAAAGTATTGGAAGACATCCGCCATGCTGCAAACCATCAGCGACCCGGTGACCAGCGCGGGATCGCCGATCGAGACCGGGAGACGCTCGGGCACGGCGCCCACCGCCCCACTCTCGTAGATCAGCACCAGGTTCGGCGCGTGCGTTTCCCGGGCGAGGTTGCAGGCGAGGTTAGGCAATCCGATGCCCACGAATACGACTTCGCCATCGCGGAGCTCGCGCGCGGCGACGGCGGTCATCATTTCGGACGGGGTGTACTCAGAACCCATAGTTCACCCCGGCACACACCCGCTGGGCTGCCTTCAGCTTCGCGAGTCCCCCGCACCGCTCGACGTACGCTTTCCGATCCTCCACCCCGTGAACGAACTCATCGAGGTAACTGCTCAACGCAGCAGGGTCGCGTGAGATCGGCTCCCAACTGATGTAGAACTCGTTGTCCCGGTCGTAGTAGCCCTGTGCGTATGACGGGTGAGCGCCCCAGGGCTCCACCACCACGGCGTCAACGATCAACCCCGGAATCAGGGTGCGGTTGGGATCGGCCCGGATCTCGGCCTGATCGACCAGCTCCTCCACCACCACGACCACACGGCGAGAGGCGAACGCCGCTTCCTTCTGCACCCCCAGCAGACCCCAGATCTGCGCGTTTCCCTCTGAGTCCGCGCGCTGGGCGTGGACGATGGTCACATCCGGGTTGAGCGCCGGTACAGTGGCCAGGACTTCGCCCGTGTAGGGACAGGTCACCGTCCGGATCGCCGGGTTTGCCCCTGGGAGATCGGTGCCCATGTAATTGCGAAGCGTCCAGAAAGGGAGCCGGGATGCGCCGGCACTCAACCGAGCCACCATTCCGAAGTGGGAATACTCCTCCAGCTCGAGGGGAGGCCCCTTGCCTTCGGCGGCCCGGCGGAATGCGTGCAGGGAGCCCGCTCCCGGGTTGCCTGCCCAGGAGAACACCAGCTTTCGGGCACAGCCGGCCGCAATCATCTGGTCATAGATGAGGTCGGGTGTGAGCCGGCACAGCGTGAGATTGCGGCGGCCCTGGCGGATGATCTCGTGGCCGGCGGCAAAACAGATGAGGTGGGTGAAGCCCTCGATCACGACGGTGTCGCCGTCGCGCACATGCTCGGCGATCGCCTCGCGCATCGTGACTACTTTCGAGCGACCGCTCAATCGAGCTCGGCCAGGCAGGTGTCGATCATGTCCATGGCGGTATCCACATCGTTCTGATCAAGGACAAGGGGAGGAGCCAGACGAAGGGTGCTCTTCCCGGCGCCCAGCAGCAGCAGTCCCTGGCGAAACGCCCGCTGCACCAGGTCGTGCACCAGCTCGCCGGCCGGTTCCCGCGTTGTCCGGTCCTTTACGAACTCCATGCCGACCATGAGCCCGCGGCCGCGTACGTCGCCGATACAGGCGTGCTTTTCCTTCAGAGCCTCAGCGCGGGCCAGAAGCCTTTCACCCATACGGGCAGCGTTGGCCATCAGCCCGCCTTCCACCAGGTCGAGCGTCGCGAGCGCAGCGGCACAACAGACCGGGTTGCCGCCAAAGGTCGACCCGTGGGATCCCGTCTCCCAGGTCGTGATGGACTCCCGGGAGATCATGGCGCCGATGGGCATACCTGAGCCCAGCCCCTTTGCCGTGAGCAGAATGTCCGGCTCCACCCCCTCATGCTCGCAGGCGAACATCTTCCCGGTGCGGCCAACGCCGCACTGGACCTCATCCGCCACCAGCAGAATTCCATGGCGGTCGCAGAGCTCCCGGAGCGCCGGCAGGTACCCGGCGGGCGGAACGATGTAGCCGCCTTCCCCCTGAATGGGCTCGACAAAAATGGCGGCCACATCCCTGGGGTCGAGCTGCCGGGTGAACAGCTCCTTCTCGATGACGTCGATACATCCCCAGTTGCAGGCGGGCTCGTCGGCACAGAACTGACACCGGTATCGGTAGGCGAAGGGAACGTGGTGCACATCCGGCAGCAGCGGCCCGAAGCCCGCGTGCTGGCGGGCCTTGCTAGAGGTAAGTGTCACCGCGCCGGTGGTGCGTCCGTGAAACGCGCCCCTGAAGGCGATGAATGCGGTGCGGCGCGTTGCATGGCGGGCGAGCTTGATGGCCGCCTCGACCGCCTCAGTGCCGGAGTTGGTGAGGAAGACTCGCTTCTTTGTGGAGCCCGGCGCGACCCTGGCCAGACGTTCGCACAGAGCCGCCATCCCCTCGTAGTAGAAGTCCGAGCCGCAGATGTGGAGGAATCGGTCCGCCGCGTCCTTCACCGCGGCCACAACTTTGGGATGACCGTATCCGGTAGAGGAGACCGCGATGCCGGCCATGAAGTCGAGATAGCGGTTGCCGTCCACGTCCTCCACCATGACGCCCTGCCCCCGCGCGACGACGAGCGGGTATTCCTTGATGTAGCAGGTAGAGGTCCACTGGGCATCGCGCTCCACGATTGCGCGCGCCTTCGGCCCCGGCGGCGGAACGACGATCCTGGGGTAGTCGCGGGCAGTCATAGGGTTCCTCAGCCTTCGATCACGGTTCTGCTCTGCTCCCGCATGAACTGGGCGACATAGTACGGCCCGCAGCCACCCTTGCCGGTCGAGCCCGAACCCTTCCAGCCACAGAACGCTTGAGCGCCGGGCCAGGCACCCGTGGTGGCGCCGGTGCGCTTGTTGGCGTAGCACACTCCAGCCTCCACCTCATCGAAGAATCGGGCAACCTCGCCGGGATCCCCAGCGAAGATACCTGCGGTGAGACCGTACTCGACCCGGTTCGTCTCGGCGATGGCCTGGTCGAGCCCGGAGACTTCTCCGACCGCGAGGAATGGCACGAACAGCTCTTCCTGGAAGAGCGAGGAATCGAGCGGCAGCCGGGCGATGGTTGGCGCCACGTAGTGACCCCGGCCGAAGATGCCGTCCATCATTCGCGCCCCACCGAGCAATACTGCGCCTTCCTGCCTGGCTTGCGCCACGGCCCGCTCGAACCGTTCGACCGCGCGCTCATTGATCACCGGTCCAAAAAATACGTCCCGCTCTGAAGGGTCTCCCGTCCGGATTGCCCGGGTCCTGGTGATCAGTCTCTCCAGCAGCGGTGCCATGATCTCGCGCTGGGCGTAGACCCGGGACGTGGCGCTGCACTTCTGATTCTGAAGGCCGAAGGCAGAGCGCATGATCCCTTCGGCCGCGGCATCCAGATCGGCGCCACGGAGGACCACGGCCGCGTTCTTCCCGCCCAGCTCCAGCAGGCAGGGCTTGATCCACCGTCCACTAAGGCCGGCGTGAATCCGCATGCCTACCTGCTTCGAGCCGGTAAAGACCACGCCGTCGATCCCGGGATGCTGCCAGAGGGGGTCACCGATCTCTTCACGGCGTCCGACCAGCAGGTTGAACACCCCGGGTGGCAGGCCGGCATCGCGATACACCTCGTACAGCTTGAGCCCGGTCCAGGGGGTATCCTCAGCCGGCTTATATACCACCGCGTTTCCGGCAGCCAACGCCGCCGCCGACATTCCGGCCGACAGGGCGAGGGGAAAGTTGAAAGGCGCGATGCAGGCAAAGACCCCGTACGGCCGCAGCACATCGGTGTTTCGCTCCACCGGTGTGATCCGAGCCATGGGCCGAACGAAGCCGCCCGCGTCTTCCACCTGCTGGCAGTAGTAGTCGATCAGGTCGGCCGACTCCTCGGCGTCACCCATGGATTCCAGCCGGCTCTTGCCGACTTCCAGGCTCATGAGGGCGGCCAACTCATACTTGCGTTCCCGAATCAGCGTGGCGGCTCGGCGGAGGAGCGACACCCGCTCCTGCCAGGGGCGTCGGGCCCAGCCCCGTTGGGCTCTTCGTGCGGCCGCCACAGCGGTATTTACGTGGGTTGTATCCGCGGCAGCAAAGCGCCCGAGCACCAGGTCGGTATCCACTGGTGAGCGGTCTACCAACGGGTCCGCGGGCGTCTCCACCGGCTGGCCATCGATGTAGAACGGGTGGAGTCGCCCAGACTGCTGTTTGACACTCGTCAGGGCAGCGGCAAAGCGGCTGTGGAACTCTTCGAGATCGCCACTGGCGGAGGTATAGGTGATCTTGGCGGGTGCGCTCATTGTGGGACCGTCACCCCGGCCACGGTTCTTTCCACTGCGTGGGCAAGGATCGCTACCATCTCTCCGATCTGCCGCTCGTCGATGACGAAGGGCGGCGCCAGCATGGCCAGGTCCCCCGTAGCGTCGGCGAGCTGTCCGGCGTTGGGCCAGACCACGAGTCCCAGATCCAGCGCGTTCGCCGCAAAGGACTCGGCGAACCGCGTCGAGCGTGGGAACGGGCGCCGGGTAGCCTTGTCCTCCACAAACTCGATGCCGGCCAATAACCCTCGCCCGCGCACGTCACCCACGCAAGCGAGGGAACGCAGGTCCTGCAGCTGCCGATGCAGGAGTCGTCCCATTGCTGCGCAGCGCTCGATGAGCCCGTGCTGCCGGAGATACCTGATGGTAGCCACCCCCGCCGCACACAGGGTGGCATGGTGGGAGAAAGTCTGTGCGTGGAGGAATACGCCTGATCCGCGGGCCAGCACGTCGACCAGGCGGCGCGGTGCCACAACCGCGGACAGGGGCGCGTAGCCCCCAGCGATCCCCTTGCCGAGTACCATGATGTCGGGCACGATGCCGTAGGGCTCCAAGGCCGACCAGGTTCCGGTGCGGCCCGCACCGGTCAAAATCTCATCGGCCACCAGCAAAACCTCGTATCGGGTGCAGATCTCGCGCACTCTGGGCCAATATTCCGCGGGGGGGACCGAGGCGCCGCTCGATGAGCCGCCCACCGGCTCGGCGATGAGCGCGGCGACCGTGTCGGGACCCTCCTTCAGAATGACGGCCTCGATAGCCTCACCACTGCATGCCGGACACAACGGTGGGACACCCCCACACGAACAGCGGTAAGCGTACGGCGCCGGCACCCGGATGACCTCGATCAACCACTCTCCGTAATGCGTCCTGTACTGCTCCCGCGACGAGGCCGAGAGCGCGAGAAGGGTGTTGCCGTGATAGGAGGGAGTCAACGCGACCAGCTTGTGTTTCTTCGGACGGCCGGATTCCACCCAGTACTGCCGCGCCAGCTTGAGTGCCGCTTCGACGGCCTCGGACCCACTCGCCAATGGGTACACCAGATCGAGGTCACCCGGGGAGAGCCGGGCGATCTCAGCGGCCAGCTCCTCGACTGCGTCATTGGTGAAGGTGGTCCCGCTGACATACGCCACTCGTGCCGCCTGGCACGCGAGCGCCTCCGCGATCTCGCTCACACCATGGCCCACATTCACGACGTATGCGCCACCCGACCCGTCCAGATAGCGCCGCCCTTGATCGTCATAGAGATAGCAGCCGTCTGCCCGAACGACGCGCGGGTATTCCCGCGACAGTTTCCGGTAAAACACATGGGAGGACGGGTATTTGTGGCTCATGGATGAGTCGCAGAATGTGGCCAATCTGTGGGGGGTGCGCCAGTGCGAGCTGGGTGTTGGGAGCTGGGGGCGGGGCGTACGACCGTGGTTAGCCTCCCGATGCTGGGGCCCGCCCCCTACTCGCTCTCAGCTCCCCGCACGTTTGGCCCATATTCTGCATACCTAACAAGGGACCGCGCCCCTCCCAGGGCGACGCAGCAACCTTTTCCGCCAGACGAAACCATGCCATCTCCACTCGTCGTCGAAGCCTTACGGGAACAGCTCGTCAGAGTACTGGATTGGTATCGGCTGCAGCGGCCGGCCTTCGGCTGGGGTGTGGTGCTGCATCAGCGTAATGAGCGAGGGAAATTGCGGTTTGGGGCAGTCACTCCGAGCGGAGAAAGCATGCTCCTGAGCCAGCCCCTCCTGGCTGGGCTGGCAGAAGGCCCATGCTGGCTGGATGGCGTGGTCCGGGTCCGGCTGACGTGCCGGCAGGTGACCGAATGTCATCCCTGGCTGGATGCGCTGGAACGGCCGGATCGGCCGCCGCTGGTCGAGGCCCTGGCGGTGTGTTTCGATCCGAACGCATCGCAGGCGGAATGCGAGAGATTCCAGGCGATGGCCGGCACGCTGACCCCCCCTACCCTAGCCTCCGAGCTGTTTCTCCTGACCAAGAAAAGACCCAGCGGGTGGCCGATCTAGACAAGGCTCGGGCTATGGGCTATGGGCTCGTGACCGGCCTACCCCGAAGACGATGTTCACTCCGCGCAGCACTAGCGCATAGCCTTCCCCTACTACTTCAAAAACAACAAATCCCTATACGTCGGCAGCGGCCATAGATCCGCCGCCACCAGGTTTTCCAGCGTGTCGACAATGCTGCGAAGGTCAGTCATGACCGGCTTGAGCTCGCGGCTGATCTGGGCGGCGTGTTTGATCGGATCGGCATCGTGATGCGCCGCGGCCTGCTCCACCGCCGCGGTGGCGTTTCTGAGCTTGGTGACGAGATCCACGAAGCTGCGAAGCGCGGCCGTGGTATCGGCGCAGTCCACCCCGGCGGCCTTGGTCGCGGCGACCGTCTCCGCCATGCGCAACTGATGCCGCAGGGCGGCAGGCAGAATCTGCCCCCGCGCAATCGAGACCATAGTCTCGGCCTCGATGGCAAGCTGCTTGGTGTACTTCTCGATCATGATATGGGTGCGCGAGTCGTGCTCGGCCTTGCTCAGGACCCCGTACTTCTTGAAGAGATCCACGTTCTTCTTCGCCCGCAGCACCCCAAAGGCCTCGACTGAATCCTTGAGGTTGGGAAGCCCCCGCCGGCCCGCCTCCGCATGCCACTCCTCGGAATAGTTGTCGCCATCGAAGATCACCCGCTTGTGCTCCTTGATCAGTCGCTTGAGCACCGAGATCACGCCCGCCTGGAGCTTGGCGGGAGTGGGCTTGGCGCCGACCGCCTTCTCCAGCTGGTCGGCCACGTAGTCCAGTGACTCCGCGACGATGGTGTTGAGCACCGTATTGGGCCAGGCGATGCTGGCACTCGAGCCCACCGCTCTGAACTCGAACTTGTTACCGGTGAAGGCAAACGGTGACGTGCGGTTGCGGTCGCCCGAATGGCGGGGCAGCATGGGCAGCGTGGTGGCGCCCAGATCGAGGACGCCGCCCCGGATGGTGCGCTTCGGGAGTCCAGCCTCGACCTGCTCCAGGATGTCGGACAACATCTTGCCGAGGAAGATCGAGATGATCGCCGGCGGCGCTTCGTTGGCACCGAGGCGGTGGTCATTCGCTGCCGACGCAATGGAGGCACGCAGCAGATCGGCGTGGATATCCACCGCCCGGATGGTGGCGACCAGGAACACGAGGAACTGCGAGTTGGTATGGGTCTCGTCCTGCGGGTCCAGCAGGTTGACCCCGGTGTCGGTGGACATAGACCAGTTGTTATGCTTGCCGGATCCGTTGACCCCGGCAAACGGCTTTTCATGCAGCAGGGCCTGGAGCCCGAAGCGCGGTGCCACCCGCTTGAGCGTCTCCATGAGCAGCATCTGGTGGTCGCTGGCGATGTGGCTCGCCTCGAACAGCGGCGCGATCTCATACTGACCCGGCGCCACCTCGTTGTGCCGGGTCTTGACCGGTACGCCGAGCCGATAGAGCTCCTGCTCCGATTCAGCCATGAAGGCGAGCACACGGGGCGGGATGGTGCCGAAGTAGTGGTCCTCGAGCTGCTGGCCCTTCGGCGGCTTGGCGCCGAAGAGCGTGCGTTCGCAGATGAGCAGGTCGGGGCGCCGATAGTAGAGCTCCCGGTCCACCAGGAAGTACTCCTGCTCCGGGCCTACGGTGGTGACGATGCGAGAGACACCTTGATCGGTGCCGAAGATCTTGAGGATACGAAGCGCCTGGGTGGAGAGCGCCTCCACCGAGCGCAGTAGCGGGATCTTGGTGTCCAGCGCCTCGCCGGTCCAGGACACGAACGCCGTCGGAATGCACAGCGTCACGTTGTTCTCACCCCGCATCAGAAATGCGGGGCTGGTGGCGTCCCAGGCGGTGTAGCCTCGGGCCTCGAACGTGGCCCGCAGCCCGCCGGATGGAAAGCTGGAGGCGTCCGGCTCACCCTGAACCAGCTCGGATCCCGAGAAGTTGAACACCACCCCGCCGCTTCCGTCCGGCCCGGCGAGCGAGTCATGCTTCTCAGCGGTGAGGCCGGTCAGGGGCTGGAACCAGTGGGTGTAGTGACTTGCCCCGTTCTCGATGGCCCAGTCCTTCATCGACGCCGCGACCACATCCGCCACGGCAGGGTCGAGCGGCTCACCATGATCGATGGTTCGGAGGAGGCTGCGATACACCTCCTTGGGAAGCCGTTGCCGCATGGTGCTGCGAGAGAATACGTCAGCGCCGAAGATGCTGTCGATCCGCTCGGCGCGGTTGCTGCCGCCATTCAGGGAACGCGCAGGGGTGGTCACAGGTGCTCGTGCCTCGTGCGTGGAGGATGGAGGGATGCTGAGATGAAAGACGTGGTTATGCCACGGCCGTTGGTGCTGTCAGCGCTTCCTCGAGATCCGAGATGTCGGGGTCCGGCAACTCGGTGTAGACCGGGTGTGAGAGGTAGCGCTCACCGAAGTCGCAGACAATCGAGACGATCAGCTTGCCCGCATTCTCCCGGCGACCGGCGACCTGCAGCGCAGCCCAGGTAATCGAGCCGCTGGAGATCCCGGCGAAGATCGCTTCCTCGCGGGCCAGCCGCCGCGTCGTGGCAAGGGCCTCGTCGTTGGTCACCCGGATCACTTCGTCGTAGATCTTGGTATCCAGAATCGAAGGGACAAAGCCGGCGCCGATGCCCTGCTGCTTGTGAGGCGATGGCTGGCCGCCGGAGAGAACTGGACTCTCAGCGGGCTCGACGGCGACGATCCGGATGCCGGGTTTCCGTTCCCTGAGATAACGGCCGGCCCCGGTAATCGTGCCGCCGGCGCCGACGCCCGCGACAAAGACGTCCACGGCGCCATCGGTATCGGTCCAGATCTCCGGTCCGGTGGTGCGGTAGTGGATGGCCGGGTTCGCCGGGTTGTCAAACTGGCGCGGCATCCAGGCGCGGTCCCCGAGCCGGGAGAGAATATCTTCGGCGCGGGCGATGGCGCCCTTCATGCCCTTGGCCCCCTCGGTGAGGACCACCTTGGCCCCGAGCGCACGCAGCAGGTTCCGGCGCTCGTAGGTCATGGTGTCAGGCATGGTGAAGATGCATCGGTAACCACGCGAGGCAGCCACGTAGGCCAGCCCGATCCCGGTGTTTCCGCTGGTGGGCTCGACGATGATCATACCCGGACGCAGCCGCCCCTTCTCCACCGCGTCATTGATCATGGCGGCACCAATCCGATCCTTTACTGAGTTGAACGGATTGTAGCCCTCGTGCTTCACCGCGATCCGGCCCGGCAAGCCGGCAGCCATCCGGTTGAGGCGGATGAGCGGGGTGCTCCCGACGGTCTCGGTGATGTCCTGGTAGGTCTTGCTGTGTGGCATGGATACCTCGCCTGCTCCCGATGTGGATCGCTGGATCTGCTTTCGCAAGAATAACACGCTTTGACCCACTCGGCACGCCCCAAACGTCACCCGGTCGAATCGACAATCGCGGAACATGAGCTGGCCAGCTTGGTGAGCGCCTCTGCTCCCCACTCCCCTCTGTCATTCAGCCGGCCCAATAGCTCGCCGGGGAGTGCCTTTGCACCGAGCCGAGCCCCGCTGATCGCCCCGGCGATTGCCGCCATCGTATCGGTATCGCCACCGACGCCTATCGCCGTACAGATCGTCTCCCAGTAATCATTGGGCGAGCGGAGAAAGGCATAGAGGCTCCAGAGCAGGCTGGGCGTCACAAAGGCGGAGATGCCTTGCCAGCGGTCGATATGCGCCGGGTCCATCCCCGACTCGTGCACGTGGCGGGCGGCGATGGCCGGCGGCAGCCCGACCCACTCACCGAGGCCCCGAATGGCGTCGCCCACCGACGCCTCCTCCGCTTCCGCACAATTGGCCACCTCGGCAAGAAACCCGGGGGTGTCGATCGGCAACCGCTCCGCGGCGACCGCGACGGCTCGAGCTACGGCTGCTGCTCCTGCCGCGCACCGGGGGTCGAGGTGTGTGATCCGCGCCTGCTCCCGCGCCGCCCGACACATCGCCTGCGGTTCGGGCAGCAGCAGTCCCAGGGGGCCGGCCCGCATCGCGGCGCCATTGCCGGCATATGGTGCCGGAGTTCCAGACTCATTCCAGGGTACTCCCATGAGCAACCGGAGGGCGGCCGAGCGTGTGCCGCGGCCGGCGCCGACATCGCGACGCTCCCGGAACAGCTCCGCGAGCCGCCCCGCATACACCCACGGCGCCCATCCCCGAACATCCAGGAAGCTGCGGAGCAGCTCTCGGGCAAGCTGGGTATCGTCGCTGTATTGGCCGAAGGGAAACTGCGGGTGGGGCCAATCTCCTGCACGTCCGGCGCGAAGCCATCCCTCGACGTAAACCCGGGCCACTTCCGGTGGCTGGGCTTCGACCACGAATCCCAGTGCGTCACCCAGGGCCTGGCCGAGAATCGACCCGGCCAGCCGGTCGGCGGTCACCCGGGAGCGGGTGCCACGTCCCGGCCGCAGTGCTTGCATACCCGAGCCCTCGCCAGGATTCGTTCGGCGCAGTAGGGACATTCGCGCTCCACCCGTGACTCCTTGGGATCGGCCGGCTGGCCGCCCGGCAGGCCGCCCCTCCGCTCCTCCTGGGCGATGATCTGACTCTGAATCTGACGGCGGAACTGGAGCGGGTCGGAGATACCGGAGAAGACTTCCTGGGTTCCACCCGTTCCCGTGATCATCAGGGTGCCGAACCCGAAC
>JALYPB010000447.1 GCA_030856585.1 Gemmatimonadota bacterium
ACGTCCGAGGCGTCGATGACCGCAAAGTCCGCCGCCTTGCCGACCTCCAGCGAGCCGACCTTTCGCTCGAGGCCAACCGCCCGCGCCGCATAGATCGTAGCCCCCTTCAACGCCTCGGCCGGTGTCATGCGCTGCAGGGTGCAGGCGAGGGTAAGCGCCAGCGGGAGATGAAAGCTGGGCGCGGAGCCGGGGTTGAAGTCCGTCGCCACCGCTACCGCCACGCCCGTCTCGATCAAACGCCTTGCAGGCATGGGTGGCTGCCCCAGGTACAACGAAGCGAGCGGCAAGCTCACCGCTACCACTCCGGTCGTGACCATGGCTCGGATTCCCGCCTCCGAGATGTGCTCCAGGTGATCGGCCGAAATGGCGCCCAGCTCCGCCGCGAGCTCGGCGCCACCGCCACTCGTGAATTGATCGGCGTGCAGCTTGGCGGAAAGTCCGGACTTCTGGCCGGCTCGAAGGATCCGCCGGGCCTCGGGCACGGTGAACGCGAACTCCTCCACGAACACATCGCAACATGCCGCCAGCTTTTCCTTTGCCACCGCCGGAATCATCCGATCGACCAGCAAGTCGATATAGCCGGCACGGTCGTCACGGAATTCCGGAGGAACGACATGCGCGCCGAGAAAGGTCGGCACCACGCGGACAGGCTGTTCTGTCGCCAGCTTACGGTAGACCCGAAGCAGCTTGAGCTCGGCATCGGGCTCGAGACCGTAGCCACTCTTGCACTCCACCGTCGTGACTCCGAGTGCCAGCATCTGCCGAAGAAAATCCTCGGCTCGCCGCAGGAGATCAGCGTCGGTCGCCGACCTGGTTTGCCTCACGGTGGACATGATGCCACCGCCGGCCTGCGCAATATCGAGATAACTCCGACCCCGAAGGCGCTGCTCGAACTCGTCTGCCCGCCAGCCGGCAAAGGCGAGATGGGTGTGGCAGTCCACCAGGCCAGGAATTACCAGCCGCCCGCCGGCATCGGTTCGCTCGGCCCCAAGCCACTCGGCAGGCAGCTTCGCCTCCGGGCCGACCCAGCGGATCACCCCCTCGTCATCCCACACCATCGCGGCGGCAGGAATGGCGTGGATGTCACCCTGTCCGCCCTCGGCCCGACAGATCGCAAGCTGGGCGATGTTGTGAAGGAGCTTCAAGCTGTTGTCATCCCGAGCCCATTCGCTGCGCTCAGGGCGGGCTCCGCGAAGGATCTACTCAGCATCAGTCCACCATTGGAAGATCGACCCCACGCTCCTTCGCCGTCTCAATGGCAAGCTCATAGCCCGCATCCGCATGGCGCATGACGCCGGTGCCTGGATCCGCCGTGAGGACCCGCTGCAGCCGTTCATCCGCTAGCGCGGTGCCATCCGCCACCGCCACCATTCCCGCGTGAATCGAGTAGCCGATGCCGACGCCGCCCCCGTGGTGAATGGAGACCCAGCTCGCACCGCAGGCAGTGTTCAGTAAGGCGTTAAGCAGCGGCCAGTCGGCAATCGCGTCCGAGCCGTCCCGCATGCCCTCCGTCTCCCGATTGGGCGACGCGACCGATCCGGTATCCAGGTGATCCCGCCCAATCACTATCGGCGCCGCTACTCTCCCCGTCTTCACGAGCCAGTTGAACCGGGCCCCCAGTTCCGCCCGCTCGCCGTACTCCAGCCAGCAGATCCGGGCAGGGAGGCCCTGGAAGGCTACGCGCTCCTGCGCCTGCCGGATCCAGCGTGCGAGGCCCTCATTGCTCGGAAACGTCTCCAGCACCGCCCGGTCGGTCTCGGCGATGTCGGCAGGGTCGCCCGAGAGCGCCACCCAGCGAAACGGGCCGGCACCCCGGCAGAAGAGCGGACGAATGAAGGCGGGCACGAACCCGGGTATGTCGAACGCCTCCCGCATTCCCCGGCGATCGGCCACCTGGCCCCTGAGGTTATTGCCGTAATCGAAGACCACCGAGCCGCTGGCCTTCAGGTCGAGCATTGCCCGGACGTGCGCGCTCATCGAGTCCAGAACCCGGTTTTCGTATTCCGCGGGATCCGCCGTTCGCGCGCGCGCAGCAGCATCGAGAGTCATGCCCGCCGGGATGTACCCCAGTCGGAGATCATGCGCCGAGGTCTGGTCGGTCACCACATCCGGCGTCACCCCGCGGCGCACCAGCTCGGGAAGCACTTCCGCAATGTTACCCACGAGCCCCACCGACAGAGCGCGCCTCCGCGCGCGAGCCTCTTCGACCAGCCTCAGCGCCGCATCGAGATCGGTCTCCAGCCGATCGCAGTAGCGGGTGTCCACCCGGCGCTGAATCCGCTCTTCGTCCACATCCACCCCCAGAAAAACCGCGCCGTTCATCGTCGCCGCCAGGGGCTGAGCACCTCCCATTCCACCCAGCCCACCGGTCACCACTAACCGCCCCTCGAGCGTTCCGCCGAAATGTTGCCGGGCGCACTCGGCAAACGTCTCGTATGTGCCCTGGAGGATTCCCTGGGTTCCGATATAGATCCACGAGCCGGCGGTCATCTGACCATACATCGTCAGCCCCAGCGCATCGAGCCGGCGGAATTCGTCCCACGTAGCCCAGCGGGGGACCAGGTTTGCGTTGGCGATCAGCACTCTCGGTGCCTGCTCGTGGGTCCGGAACACCCCGACCGGCTTGCCGCTCTGGACCAGCAGGGTCTCGTCGTTCTCCAGCCGCCTGAGCGTGGTGACTATACGCTCGTAACATTCCCAGTTCCGGGCCGCCTTGCCCCCTCCCCCGTAGACGATCAGCTCCTCAGGTCGCTCCGCAACTGCCGGGTCGAGGTTGTTCATCAGCATCCGCAGCGCGGCCTCCTGATGCCAGCCCTTGCAGGAGATAGCCGGGCCGGTGGGTGCTCTTATCGCACGCGGGTGAGTCGCTGTGGCCACGAGGAGTCCTGTAATGCTTGAGAAGGGAAGACCAAGGCTAGCCATCTCCCCAAAGCCCTGCAACCTTTTGGGCCGCTGGACGATCCAATCCCGCGAAATGAATGATCTCGGCCTTGGAGTGGTAATCCTGGCGCACGAACTGACCGGCAGGCCCGATTCGGACGCTGTGGATGCGACGCTGGCTGCCAGCGGCGATGCCAGCGCATTCGAGCGGCTTTACCGGCACCATGTGCCCCGGGTCTACAGCCTGGTTCGGCGCATGCTGAACGATGACGATGCCGACGAGGTGACTCAGGACATCTTCGTTCGGGCCTGGCAGAAGCTGGGGACATTTCGGGGGGAAGCCGCCTTCGGCACGTGGCTGCACCGTCTGGCGGTGAACGTCATCCTGGCTCGGCGGGAGACACTGGGAACCAGGCGAAAGCGATACCTGGAGGGCGACGCGGCGCTGGAAACGATCCCGGCTCGCCGGCCCGGGCCAGAGCTGGCAATGGACTTCGAATCGGCCATGGAGCGCCTGCCGCACGGCGCGAGAGAAGTGTTCGTGCTGCATGATGTCGAGGGCTACCGGCACGAGGAAATCGCAGAGATGCTGGGATTGGCTACCGGGACTTCCAAGTCCCAACTGCATCGGGCCCGCCTGGCCTTGCGCCGGCACCTCGAGCGTTAGAAGGGAGAGAACGATGAGCGATCGCTGGATGGACCGGTTGTCAGATTATCTGGACGGGGAGCTGCCGGCTGCTGATCGGCTGGCACTCGAGGCCCATCTCGACAGCTGCAATGACTGCTCCGCCTTGCTGGCCGACCTCCGGCGGGTCGTTGATCGCGCCCGAGGCGCCGAGGAGTACGTCCCCCGGCGCGACCTGTGGCCCGGCATCGCCAGCCGCATCCGAGCCACGCCTGCCCTGTCTCCCCGGATCGGACGCCGCTGGACCTTCTCCCTGCCGCAACTGGCGGCGGCCGCCATTTTCCTGATGACGCTATCCGGCGGAGGCGCCGTCTGGCTCCTCCGATCCCACACCGTATCGCCATCCACCGGGCCCCTCGCCACGAGGCCAGCCCCGGTCGGCGCTCCGGTCGCCATGAACGCGAGCAATAGTGCTTCACAGAGTTACGCCGCGGCAATCGCCGATCTGGAGCGGGTGCTTGCAAGCGGGCGGGGACAGCTCGACACGGCAACCGTCAGGGTGATCGAGCAGAATCTGGCCGCGATCGATGGCGCCATCGGGCAGGCTCAGCGCGCGCTCGTGGCTGACCCTGCAAACCTGTACCTCAACACGCACCTGGCCGAGACGATGCGGCGCAAGCTCGACCTCCTGCGGCAAGCCGCCACTCTCGTCCCCGTGAGCTGAAAGGGTCCCCGATCGTGCTACTCACCCTGGTTGCCACCCTTACCCTGGCCGCCGCACAGCAGATCGACACCACTGTAACCGCCGAGCGCGGCCAGCGTCTCCAGGTGAACGCGTACGGTGGGGACGTGACTGTCCGCTCCTGGAATCGCAGCGCGGTCCGGGTCGAAGCAACCACATCGGCCCGCACCCGGGTCGAGATTTTCAGCACCTCCAGCACCGTGAATGTCCGGACCCAGGGGCGGCACGGGCCACCCACGGAAGTCGACCTC
Organism: Gemmatimonadota bacterium; assembly: GCA_030856585.1. Taxonomy (GTDB): domain Bacteria; phylum Gemmatimonadota; class Gemmatimonadetes; order Gemmatimonadales; family GWC2-71-9; genus CAVVWJ01. Next base: position 4,499 of record JALYPB010000447.1, read on the forward strand.
CGGATCAGCGTCCCGGTCTGGATGGCCCTGAGCCTGTCAGGGGTCCATACCGACGCCACAATAGCCGGGACGCGGGCGCCGATCTCGGTGGAAACGGTCGAGGGGGAAGTGAAGGTCACTGGTGGCGACGGCCTCATTTCACTCCGTTCGGTCCAGGGGCCGATATCGCTGCAAGGAGCGAAAGGCAGGATCAGCGTCAACTCGGTCAACGAGGACGTCAGGGTCAGCAACTCCAGCGGAGAAATCATGGCGGAGACGGTGAATGGCGAGATCGCGCTGGAAGGGGTCGATGCCGCGACGGTAGATGCCAGTAC
>JALYPB010000452.1 GCA_030856585.1 Gemmatimonadota bacterium
GGTGCATCCGGGAAGGACGGGAAAGGCGGGAAGGACCGGAAAGACGGGGTTGAAGGCCGTGGGGCGGTAAGGCGGTAAGGTAGAAAAAGCGGTAGGTCAGAGGAACAAGCTACCGCCTCTGACCTACCGCCGCTTTATCTACCGCCTACCGCCGCTTCACCTGCCGCCTTACCGTCTACGGAACCGTGGTAGTACCCCGGCGACCCGTGAACAGGCGGTACAGGAACAGCAGGACGATTGCGCCCACGATCGAGGCGATGATCCCAGGACCTGCCCCCGGATCAGAGTACCAACCGAGCGCCCGGCCGAGGAACCCCGCCAGGAGCGCGCCAGCCACACCGATCAACATGGTGACGATGATGCCACCTGGATCGCGTCCAGGCATGATGAGCTTGGCGATAGCCCCAACAACCAATCCGATAATCAAGGTCCACAGGAAACCCATAGTTGCCTCCCCAAGGTGGACCGAAGATATACCCCTCTCAGCTTCCAGCATCTGTGAGCGGGCGCACACCCGGGCGGACTGGCGGACAGGCGGTCAGTCGGTCGGACGGGCTCTTACTCTTCCGGTCACGACTTCCCGCTTCCGGTTGCGGAGAACGTCCATCTTGAAGCTCTCACCCGTTTCGTAGCTGCGGAGGATGCGGAGGAGGTGGGAGGGACCCTCCGGCTTCCGGCCGTCTACCGCCAGGACCACATCTCCTCCCTTGAGACCCAGCTCAAAGTCCCGGGGGACGCTGATAACCAGGACCCCGGCCATGGCGCCAAAATACCGGCCCAGGTCGGGATTGAGGGGCGCCAGCTCCAGGTTGGCGAGCGGTCCGTACAGGAACGGGCCTTCTACCAGGATGCCTTCGCCGGGCGAGACTCCCCGGCCTTCAGCTGGATAGCGGAAGTCGAAGGCGGCCGCGCCGGGCCGGCCGCGGAACACGACGGTGGACTCGTCACCGGTGACGACGGCGACGGTCTTCCGCTCCCTGCCCCGCCGGAATTCGACCGGAATGGTGTCATGGGGCTCGAGCGTAGCGGCCAGCTCGATCAGGCGGAGCCCGGGCAGCGATTCCCGGTCGTCCCGGGAGGGGGACTCGCCGGTCAGCACCGACTTGCCGTCCACCCGCACAATCACATCGCCCGAGCGAAGTCCGGCATTAGCCGCGGGACCGTTGGGCGTGACGGCGTCGACGTAGGCGCCCATCGAATCGGTCTCGCGAGCCCTGAGGTTGACCGTGAGCCCCAGCCGGGCACGCCGGCTCATCAGAAACTCCATCACCCTCTCGGGGCTCCGACTCCGGACCTCGACCCGCGGGTCTCCCGGACGGACGGGCTCCTGACCGTTAAGGGCTCCGGGAAGGGGAGCCATGCCGGCGAGCGTCAGAGCGGCTGCGATAAGTGATGGTCGGGGCATATCGGTACTCCTTCTAGAGCCCTGCATTGCTGGCGCGGGTCACATGTACGTCGACCAGCGCGTCGAGCAGACCAACCCGCTCCCGCCACAGCTTCAGGAGGTCGCGGTCGGCGGCCTGTTGCAGCGCAGTAGCTTCGAGCTGGCGATCGACCCGCGCGATGCGGTCCTCCAGCTCCCCTGCGATCCGGGCCGTCCGCCCGTCGACCACTCGTCCACCGGGGTTGTACTCACTGAGGGCGCTCTCGAGCACCTGGGAGCGCTCCATTGCCTGGCTGAGCTGTTCCGGGGTGGGGTCGGCGGGCCGGGAGAGATTACCGACTGAAATGGCCAGCGCCGCCGATGCCGCCATGGCCAGGCCAGTGAGCCCTACAACCCGGGTGCGCCGGCGCCGTCGCTCGGACGTGAATCTTGCCCTGGCCTCGGGCCAGCGGTCTCGGCCGGGCCGGAGTGTGGGCAGCGCCTTCAGTCGCGCGACCCGCTGGTGCAGCCGCTGCAACTCGGCCTGGCAGTGGGCGCACTCATTCAGGTGCTCCCGCGCCGCTGCCTGGCCCGGCTCGCTCCCGGGCTCGCGCAGACTCACCAGTGTTTCCATGGATAGATGCGTCATGGAATCAGCTCCTCTCCGAGCCAGAGTCGCAGACGAGCATGGGCTCGAGACAGCTGCGACTTGGAGAAGCTCGGGGTCTTTCCCATCATGTCGCCGATCTCTTCGTGGGTATAGCCTTCGACGTCGTGGAGCCAGACAACCGCCCTGGAGATTTCGGGGAGCCGTTCCAGGGCGGCTTCGAGGTCCATGCGAAGGTGGTGATCTTCCCGGCGGTGCCCTACGGCTTCGTCGTGCAGCTCGTCGGTATCACGATACTTATTTCTCCTGAGACGCATGAGCGCCTTGCTGGAGGCGATGGTCCTGATCCAGCCCCACAGGCTCCCCTCTTCCCGATACCGCCCAATGCTCCGGCACACCTCGAAGAAGGTTTCCTGAAGCACATCCTCGGCATCCTCGGTGGTCCGGCAGATCCGGCGGGCCAGGTTGTACACCGGCACCTCGAACGCCCGGTACAGCTGACCCAAGGCCTCGGTATCGCCGGCTCGGGCTCGAGCGACGACACTTTCGGCATTGGCGAGCAGCGAGGAATCCATCAGCAGGGTCCCAGTCATCGTGCGTTAAGGATGCGGGAGGCCGCCCAACGGTTGCAGGAGTCTATAAGGTAAGCGGTAAGCGGTAAGGGTAAGCGGGGAAGCAAGAGGGTCGGGCGGACAGGAACAGTCATTGCGAGGGTCCGAAGGACCCGCGGCAATCCCGCCGCCAGTGACACCGGATTGCTTCGGCGGCTGCGCCACCTCGCAATGACTCGCTCTCTTCAGTGCTCTCCGGCTTACCGCTCACTGCTCACCGCTTACCCCTTTATCTTCCCACTATGACCTCAGCCCCCCCGGCACCCCCACACACATGGCTCCACCACCTCGAGGATGAGGCCGACGCGGCCTTCCTGTACCGCGAGCTCGCCCAGGCTGAGCGGGACCCGGGGAAGGCGGACATTTACCGGAAGCTGGCCTCGGTAGAGGATCGCCACGTCGAGATGTGGCGGAAGCTGCTGGCCGAGAACGGGCATGCTCTAGGGGTACCGGCACCGACCCGCGGAGCGCGGTTCAGGGCCTGGCTGGCCCGCCGGCTGGGCAGCGGCGTGCTGCTTCCGATGCTGCTCCAGGAGGAGGGCCGGGAGGTCAAAGGCTACTTGAACCTCTACCAGAGCGAGCCGGACGGGGCGGTAGGGCCGACGGCGCTCAAGCTGGCCAAGGAGTCGAAGGAGCACGCGGAGACCCTGACCCAGATGAGCGGCGGCTCGGGCGAGCCGTGGCACCGGACGGGGGCGGGCGGCTTTCTCCGGAACGTGGTCTACGGTTTCAATGATGGACTGACCGCCAACTTCGGCCTGGTGGCCGGAATGATCGGCGCCCAGGGGAACCTGCAGGCGGCGGAGCACGCGGTGGTGGTGGCCGGCCTGGCCGGGATGGTTGCCGACGCGCTGTCCATGGGTTCGTCGGGATACCTGGCGGCCAAGAGCGAGCGGGAGGTCTTCGAGCACGAGATCGCGATGGAGAAGGAAGAGATCAGGCTGATGCCGGAGCTCGAGCGGGAGGAGCTCAGCCTTATCTATCAGGCCAAGGGCATCCCGGAGACGCAGGCGAATGCCATCGCTTCCCAGGTGATGCGCGATCCGGCCAAGGCATTGGAAGAACAGGTGCGGGACGAGCTGAAGATCGGCGAAGCCACCAGCACGCCGATGCGGGAGGCCTGGATCACCGGGACCGCCACCGCCATCGGAGCGTTCATCCCGGTCGCCCCCTTCCTGTTCGATACCGGACGAGAGGCCATCTGGGCCTCATTCATCCTGGCGATGGTCTCCCACTTCGGCATCGGTGCCGCGCGCAGCTTCTTCACCGGGCGCAGCGTGTTCCGCAGCGGTATCGACATGTTCCTGGTCGGACTCGGCGTAGCCGTCGTGGGCTATTTCGTCGGAGAGCGGATCGTCAAGCTCCTGTAGGGAGTCGGGAGTCGGGAGTCAGGAGTCAGGAGCTGGGAGGATGAGTCATTGCGAGGGAGCGCAGCGACCGAAGCAATCCAGCGGGCTCCGTTCGCAAGCTGCGGGATTGCTTCGGCACTGCGTGCCTCGCAATGACTGCCGACTACGTTGGGGCCTCTGCTGTCAGTTCCTCGACTCACCCATCCAGTTCCGGACGGCGACTCACCGGTATGTCGCCACCCTCGAGCCGGAGGTCCGCCGAGCCTACCTGGCGGACATAGCCGGCCATAACGCCGGCGCCCTGGCTGCGGCGGTAGAGCGCTGCCATCAGCTGGGCATCGGCGCCTTCCGGATGAGCAGTCAGATCCTCCCGCTGGCCACTCACCCTGATAGCGGATACACGCTGGACCATCTCGATCCCTCGGGCGGGATCTCCGGCGCTTATGAATGGGCCGGTGCGCTGGCGCGAGCCTACGACGTGCGCCTGAGCTTCCATCCCGATCAGTTCGTGGTGCTCAACTCCGAGCGGGAAGCGGTGGTGAAGTCAGCGGTGCAGGAACTGGAGCTACAGGGCGAGGTGGCCGAGATCGTGGGAGCGGATGTGATCGTGGTGCATGCGGGAGGTGCCGGCGGAGGTGTTCCGGCTGCGGTGGAGCGGCTCGAGCGGGGACTCGGGCTCCTGACGCCGAGGGCGCGGGAGCGGCTCGCCCTGGAGAACGATGACCGGGGCTTCACGCCACTGAGTCTGGGCCGGTTGTGCCAGCGAACCGGGGTTCCGCTGGTCTACGATGCCCACCATCACCGCTGCCTGCCGGACGGGCTGTCGGTGACGGAGGCCAGCGAGCTGGCGTTCGGCACCTGGGGAGAGCGGGAGCCGTACGCCCACATCTCGTCGCCCAGGGACGGGTGGGAGTCGCCCAACCCGCGCGCTCATGCCGACTACATCGATCCGGCGGACTTTCCCGGGTTCTGGTTGGATCGGACGATCACGGTGGATGTCGAGGCAAAGGCGAAGGAGCGGGCGGTGCTGGCGTTGAAGGCCACCGTGAGTCATTTTGAGCGCAGCGAGAAATCGCTCATCTAGCCATTTGGGCTTCCGTACCCGACGTTAGCCCGCCCGATCCCTCGCTCTGCTCGGGATGACTCGCATTACCCAGCAACTCCCTCACGCGGGCATTACCTTGCGCCCATAGAGCTCGATACTCCGCAGCATCAGCTCGTGTCCCACCGAACCGGGAGGCGCCGGCGGAGATCATTCACAAAAGAACCTGCAGTCATAGATTGGTCTGCAGGGAACCTATACTATACTCTGTCCGGAATCGTCGGTGTCGGATCTCTGCTACGAGTTGAACGCGCACGATGAGATTTCCTCGGTCAACGAGGAATGGCTCCGCTTCGCCCTGACCAACGACGGAGAACCCCTCCGGCCCTCCCAGATCCTTGGTCGTCCACTGTGGCATTTCATCGGTGATGAGGAGACCAAACATATTTACCGTCTATTGCACCGGCGCGTGCGGGCGGATGGCGCGCCTGTGCGGCTCTGTTTTCGTTGTGACGCGCCTGACCGGCGCCGGCTTTTGGAGCTCGAAATCTCCGCAGGCCCGGAGCGCAGGTTGATCTACCGCGTCCGGACCTTGAGGGAACAAGAACGCCAACCAGTGCCGCTCCTGGAACCACACCGTCCACGCTCAGAGCATTTCGTGACCATCTGCGCGTGGTGCGAGCGAGTCGCAGTGCCACCGCACGGCTGGCTGGCCATCGAGGCGGCCATCGCGGTGCTGCCGCAGCTTGCCGAGCCCAGTCCCCCGCAGTTGACCCATGGCGTCTGCGAGGTGTGCGCCCAAGCCCTGCACGATGCGCTCGGCGAAGACCGCGTCGGCGCCGTCCTGGGGCAACTGTAGTTCGCGCACTCTCCGGAGTCACCGCAGCGGATGTGCGGTCGCCCGCTCCGTCGTGTCCGCCGCGACGGCGTCAAAGTCTTCCAGGATGGGAGATGGGCCGCAATGAGGCCGAGCGAGATGACTCGCAGCCAGCGGTTATTCTCCTTTACTCACGCGTCGCGCGTCGAGGCCCTCCAATGTCAGAGCACGCGAGCGTAGAGCTGATGAAGGGATTCCTGGACGCATTCAATCGCCATGATCTGGACTCCATCATGGGCTATTTCGCGGACGATTGCGTGTTCTACATGCCGCGTGGCGCTGGACCACGAGGAGATCGGTACCTCGGGAAGAAGAATGTCCGAGCAGGCCTGGCCAAGCGCTTCGAAGGAATTCCGAATGTGCATTACGGAGATGACAAGCACTGGGCTTGTGGCTCTTTCGGAGTCTCGGAATGGACGCTTACCGGCACCTCAGTCTCGGGGAAGAGCCTCGAAGTGCGGGGCGTTGACCTGCTCGAGTTCGTCGAAGGCAAGATCACGCGCAAGGATTCCTTCTGGAAGATCGTAGATCCCCAAACCTAAGCGGGCCGGCGCACGGCATGCGCATAATGAGCGCGATCACGGCGGCCGGAACGAGAACGGTGAGCGCCCCGGGCTGCCGATCCCGGCTCCGCTCGAGGACCTTATCAGGACCGTCGAGCTAGCGGAGCGCTAGTGGGC
>JALYPB010000463.1 GCA_030856585.1 Gemmatimonadota bacterium
CGGGCATCGTGGCCGTCGTGGCAGGGGAGGGAAGTGTCGCTTACACGACCCTCAACCGGCGGCTTCCGGAGGGAGTGGCCGCCCTGCTCGGCTCCCTGCTGCTGTTCATCCTGCCCGGAGATGAAGGCGCCGCAATGACCTGGCAGGAGGCGGTCCAGATCGACTGGGGTGTGGTTCTCCTCTACGGCGGCGGGTTTTCACTGGGAGTGCTCTCCTTCCAGACTGGCCTGGCGGAAGCAATGGGGCGCGGCCTCACCGGGCTGCTCCCTATCGAGGGAAGCTTCGGGATGCTGGTGGCCGCGGTGTTGGTGGCGGTAATCCTGTCCGAGACCACCTCCAATACGGCTGCCGCCAACATGGTGGTGCCGGTGGTCATCTCTATCGCCCGGGCGGCCGGCCTCGATCCGCTGGAGCCGGCGCTCGGTGCGACCATGGCCGCGAGCCTCGGCTTCATGCTGCCGGTCTCGACTCCCTGCAACGCGATCGTCTATGGCTCCGGCTACATCCCGCTGAGCCGGATGATTCGCCACGGCCTGGTGCTGGATCTGGCAGGGATCGTGGTGATTGTGGCTCTCGTGCGGCTGCTGTTGCCACTTCTGCGTTAGCGCTATGGCGAGGATGGCAAGATGCATCCCGTGAGCGCGCGTCCGCTACAACGGGAGCTGCGCTTTCGGTAGACGGTGGGGTGATTCGGTGCCTGGTATGAAGTTCATCATACCCTTGACCGCCGCGATCTCATCCTCGTTGATCAAATGCCCCATTCCCGGGTAGAGCCTCATCGTTACCTCGCCCCCCAGCATCCGAAGCACCTCGTCCGACTCCCGCACCCTCTTGGCCGGAATGTGGGGGTCTATGTCGCTGCAGCCAAGCAATACCGGCGTCCCCTCGAGGGATCCGGGGTAGGTCCGGGGCGTACCGTCGGGGCCGATGAGGCCTCCGCTCAGCGCTGCCACCCCTCCGTATCGGCGGGCATAACGGGCTGCGAATTCGGCGGCGAGGCAGGCACCCTGGGAGAACCCGAGCAGCAGGGTACGCTCGGGTGGAATGCCGGCGGCGGCTGTCTGCCGGAGCGCCTCCTCTACGGCCTCCATGGCGGATGAGATGCCGGGCTCGTTGTGTGCGATCGGCGCTAGAAAACTCTGGGGCCACCAGCTGTTGCCTCCGGCCTGAGGTGCCAGGTAGGCGAAGTCCGGAGCATCCAGCGCCTGGGCCAGGGAGAGAATGCTCTCCGCAGTGGCGCCGCGGCCGTGGAGCATCAGCATGGCCCCGCGGGCGCGGGTGAGTGGCGCGCCAGCCGTCCGGACCGGCTGACCCTGATGTGGTCCCTTCATTCTCGCATCTCCTGGCCTTACCTGAGCGGTTCCCCGGCAACCGTCTCCGGCGCGTGCAGCGGCTGCAGGCCCGATTCGATCTGCGACCGCTTCGGTTCCAGCCACGGAGGCAGGACGAGAGTTCCACCCAGCTGATCGAGCGGTTCGTCTACTCCGAACCCGGGACCGTCGGTGGCGACTTCGAACAACACCCCGCCCGGCTCCTTGAAGTACACCGACTTGAACCAGAACCGGTCTATAACCGGGGTCGGTCGCCGTCCCGCACTCTGAAGCCGGCTCCGTACCTCGAGCTCGGACTGTTCGTCCGGGACCCGCCACGCGACATGGTGTACACTCCCCGTTCCCCAGGTCCCCTGCCGCTCGCTCGGGAGCTGCTTGATGTCGATGACCCGGCCCGACCGACTACCCGGCAGCGCGAATCGCCGCCAGCCCTCCTCCGCGCCCACCTCCTGGAAGCCGAGAGTGTTCGTCAGGAAATCGGTGGTTGGGGCCGCGTTGCGCTCCAGCAGGCGGACCCCATGAAGACCCCGGATCTGGTACGCCTCGGGCACCACGCTCCTGGGCCAGGCCGTGAACTCGCGAGGGTCGGCCGTCTCGACCAGCGCCAGGCGCAGTCCGTGAGGATCGGCAAAGGCAAGCAACTGCTCGCCAAAACGCGTTTCCGGCGCTGCCGTCTCGACGCCGTGACGGGTAAGCCGCTCGGACCAGTAGCCAAGACTTCCGACCGGAACGGCCAATGCCACTTCAACTGTCAGCCCGACTCCGCTCCGGCCGGGCGCCATATCCGGCCAGGGGAAGAACGTCAGGTCGGTGCCGGCATGGGCGGCCCCGTCAGCATAGAAGAGGTGGTAGGTGCCGGGCAGGTCCTGGTTGACGGTCTTCTTGACCAGCCGCATCCCCAGCACGCCAACGTAAAAGTCCAGATTCTCCTGGGGGTCACCGGCAATGACCGTGATGTGATGCAGTCCGGTGATGCTGTCACCCATGTCGTCCGGCCTCTGCTTTCCGGGCAGTGAGCGTGCGGTCGAGCGAATATTCGCCGGCGCCGGCGAGAGCAAGAGCGAGCGAGGAACCGAGGAGGGAAAGGGCGAACTCATACCCATCGGGCAGGAAGAAGCCCTTGCTGATGTGCACCAGCAGTATCGCCCCCAGCATATCGATAGCCAGGAGTGTAGCGATCGGCCGGGTGAAGAGCCCGAGTACCAGAGCGATGCCGCCGAAGAACTCGAGGAGGGCAACCGCTGGACCAATCAGACCGGGCAGTGGTACCCCCATCTGCCCAAATGCCCCCGCCACTCCAGCCAGGCCGAAGACGAACAGCTTCTGGGCGCCGTGAGCGATGAAGATGCCGCCCAGCACAACCCGCAGGACTGCGAGGGCGGCGCTCAGTCGCTGGGCAGGGTTCGAGGTGGTCGAGGTGTAGACCATGGTGGGTCTCCCGGGTTCAGGTTGTTGGCATGCGGGTTCGGTTCTCGGCCCAGCTCAGCGCGGCCACTGAGATGGTGGCCGCTCCAGGGCCGCACGGTCCCAATTTCCCCGGTCGGCGGCTGCACGTAGGTACTCTGCGCAAAGTCGAGCACGGCTTCGTCGGGCGAAGCAGCGGTGCGCACCGCCTCGTAGGGCAACACGAACTCCCCCATTTCTTCGCTGAAGCGCGCGGCGCCGGGTTTGACCGGATAGTTCCGGAACCCCTCCGGCTCAGGGTAGGCGTAGGCATAGAACACCGGCTCGGGGATCGGTCCTCCCCCGGGCCAGAATCCCAGGCTGCTGCACTCGTGCGAGTAGGCCTCGTGCATCACCCAGTTGCCCACATGCGGTATGCCGCCGGGATGTGGTGGCGCCCGGCGCCCGGAAAACCGGGTGGCAGCCAGGTCGAAGCCTCCCCAGAAGAAATGCACCGGACTCGCCTTACCGAGGAAGCGCCCCCTGAACCGCTTCAGCACTCGGTCTGCCTGACTCAGCACCCGAAAGAGCCGCGTGGCCGACTCGGCGTCGTAGGACGCGTGAGTCCGGTCCTCGGTGAAGCGAATGGAGGTCTCGACCTCGACCGGGACGGGCCAGATTCTCACCTCCAGGCCGAGCGACCGCAGCAATCCCAGGTAATCAGCGTAGAAGTCCGCCACCGGGCGCGCCGTGAGCGGCAGGGTGCGGATCTCCCCGTCGCTGTCCCTGATGGAAAGGTTGTGCTCGAGGAGGTCGAACTCGACCAGTGGTTTTGCATCGGCGCGAGCGACAGGCGTGTCTTGCCCACGATCTGGGTCCACAGGTGGAGCGTCCCGTAGGTGTCGCGCCACGATTCGAGCGGAAGTGCAGGCCAGGCATCCGTCATCCCTCAATTAGCAACCGGTACCCGCTTCAGGTACAGTGGTCCACGGTGGCGGGGTGAAGCTCCTCTTGACATATCAACCATTGTTGATACGATAGGTCATGGCCACACGCATCAGCACCGATACCGACCGCGCCGTCCGTTTGTTTCACGCCCTGTCGGATGGCACCCGGCTTTCGATAATCCAGCGGCTTCGTCTGGGTGAGCGCTGCGTGTGCGACCTGACCGACGCTCTCGACGCCGCCCAGTCCCGGCTCTCTTTTCACCTCAAGGTCCTGAAGGACGCCGAACTGGTCACCGATCGCCGGGAGGGCCGGTGGATGTACTACACCCTGAATCCCGAGACTCTGAACGAGGTGGCCGAGCTGATCGACGGATTGGCTGCGGCCCCATCTGCGGCAGAGCGAAAAACAGGCTGTTGCTGATCGTGTTTTTTTCTGAAACACATCAACGAAACTTGATCGCGAGGAGAAGTTGAAATGAGCACCGATGATGTGAAAGCCACCGTGCGCGAGCGCTACGGCCAAGCCGCGTTGAGGGTTACCTCAGGGGAGAAGACCTCCTGCTGCTCGACCAGCTGCTGCGGCGGCTCGGAAGACCCGATCAGCTCCAATCTCTACTCAGCCACGGAGACTGCATCGCTGCCGGCAGACGCGGTGCTCGCGTCGCTGGGCTGCGGGAACCCCACCGCTCTCACCGAGCTGCACCAGGGTGAGGTGGTCCTCGACCTGGGCTCCGGCGGCGGCATCGATGTGCTGCTCTCCGCGCGCCGCGTCGGCCCTTCGGGCAAGGCGTATGGCCTCGACATGACCGATGAGATGCTGGCGCTGGCCCGCGAAAACCAGCACAAGGCTGGGGTCGAGAATGTCGAGTTCCTGAAGGGTGAGATCGAGGCCATTCCGCTGCCGGACAGCTCGGTGGACGTAATCATCTCGAATTGTGTCATTAACCTCTCCACCGACAAGAACCGGGTCATCGCCGAGGCATTCAGGGTGCTCAAGCCGGGAGGCCGCTTTGCTGTCTCCGACGTCGTGATCCGGGGTGAAGTGCCCGAGGATATTCGACGGAGCATGGAGCTATGGGTAGGCTGTGTGGCGGGAGCACTGACCGAGCAGCAGTATCATCAGAGCCTCTGGCAGGCCGGCTTCGAGGAGATCGGGATCGATCCCACCCGGATCTACGAGCTCGAGGATGCCAAGGCGTTTCTCGCCGGGACCGGGCTTGCCACCGAGGTCCTGGCTCGCGAGGTGAGCGGCCGCGTGATGGGCGCGTTCGTCCGCGCCCGTAAGCCGGCATAGAATGGAGGACACCAGGACGCCCAGCCTCGGTCCCAGCCGCTGCGTCGAGCTCCGCACCGCCCAGGAGTCGGATCTCCCCGCGGTGCTGGAATTGCTCGGCCGCGCCCACCTGCCTACGGCGGGGGTGGCCGCGGCTCCCTCGCACTACGTGATGGCCGAAAGCGGCGGAAAGCTTGTCGGCGTGGTTGGGCTGGAGCTGTACGGAGCATCCGCCCTGCTTCGCTCTGCGGCGGTGGACGAGAGTTGGCGGGGTAGCGGCGTCGGCCGCGTGCTGGTGGAACGGGTGCTCGACCTGGCCCGGGAACGCGGTATCGAGGACATCTTTTTGCTCACGACCACGGCGGAGCACTACTTCCCTCGCTTTGGATTTTCCTGCGTGAGTCGAGATTCGGTGGCGGCGGGAGTACAATCGTCGATTGAGTTTCAGGAGGCCTGCCCAACGTCGGCCACTGTCATGCGAAAGAGTCTGCGGTGATCTACGCGCTCATCTCGGACATTCACGCCAACCTTCCGGCACTGGAGGCGGTGCTCGATGATGTGGGCCTCCGTAACGTTGGTGCCACGTATCACCTGGGCGACCTGGTCGGGTATGCGCCGTGGCCCGACGAGACCGTCGCCCTGCTCCGTCAACGCGCAATCAGCGGCGTGGCCGGCAATTATGACTCGACTGTAGGGACCGACTACAAACACTGCGGCTGTCGCTATGAGGATCCGCGCCAGGAGGAGCTGAGCCATCTCAGCTACAACTGGACCCGGCAGCATGTCTCGGCCGCCACGAAGGTATCTCTGGCCGGACTCCCATTCCGTCTCGACCTGCTCCCGAATGGCGGACACGTCGCAGGGCCTCGTGTGGTACTGGTCCACGGCACCCCGACACTCAATACCCTCTATTGGACGGAGGACCGATCGGACGACTTCTGCCTGAAAATGGCGGCCCACGCCGGTGCCAGGCCCGGTGACGTCATCGCCTTCGGCCACACCCACATTCCCTGGCACCGCGAGGTAGGCGGTGTCCATTTCCTGAACACCGGGAGTGTGGGGCGGCCGAAGGACGGAAACTGGCGGGCCGGTTATGTCCTGCTCGAGATCGGGTCGGACGGCCCACGGGTCGAGAACATCCGGGTGGAGTATGACATCGACCGAACGATGCTTGCGATCCGCAACAGCGGGCTGCCCGATGACTTTGCCGAGTACTTGCGGACCGGTGGCCGGGCGGCCGTCGCGCAATGAGCATTTCCATCGATCTGAAGCGAGCGGCAGCGGAGGCCCTTGGCACCTTCTTTCTCGTGCTGATCGGCCCCGGTACAGCCATGGTGAATGCCTACAGCGCGGGGCAATTGGGACCCGTGGGTATCGCGCTCGCCTTTGCCTTCGTGGTCACGGCCATGATCTACGCTATCGGTCATCTCTCCGGGGCACATATCAATCCTGCCGTGACGCTGGGCTTCTGGGCAGTACGTCGACTCCCCACCGCTGACGTCTTTCCCTATATCATCGCGCAGTGCAGTGGAGCGGTGGCTGCTGCTCTCGTTCTCCGAGGCGCGCTCGGGCCGGTCGGCGATCTGGGTGCCACGCTGCCCCGGATCCCGGTCCCGGCGGCTTTCGCGATTGAGTGGCTCCTCTCGTTCGTGCTCATGTTCGTGATCATGGCCGTAGCGACCGACGACCGTGTCGCCGGCGGCTTTGCTGCAATTGCGGTGGGGCTGACGGTAGGATTCTGCGCTCTCATGGGTGGACCGATTACCGGCGCGAGCATGAACCCGGCTCGCTCGTTCGGACCCGCGGTAGCCGGCGGCCTTTGGCAGGACCACTGGCTCTACTGGGTAGCTCCCGTCACCGGCATGATTGCAGCGGCGTGGACCTGCGACTTTCTCCGAGTGGCCGATGGCCGCACCCTGCACCAGCGAATATCACGGCGGACTGGGTGACCCCATAGCCTAGTCGCAGCTGCTTCCGCCCGAGTCGGTGAAGGTCTTCCCCGCCACGGAGACGAACTTCCATTCGTACCTGGTTGCGTACAGTGAGAGCTTGAGTACGCCGTGGGCCGAGTTCTGCCGGACCTGAAGTGTAGGTGTCCTGGCGCGCATCGGGAGCAGTGGCGCACCGCCGGTGCCAATGGTGAAGAAGCGGATGCCGCCTGGATACGTCGCCACACCCTCCGGGTCCTGTGGGTGGAATCGCTCGTAGATATGGTTGTGCCCGCTCAGCACGATCTCCGCACGCGCATCATAGAGGATCGTGACCAGCTTCTTAAGGC
>JALYPB010000469.1 GCA_030856585.1 Gemmatimonadota bacterium
GACGAGGACACGATGGAGGCCGTCGTGCTGCAACCCCGCCGGCTCCGCCGGAGCGGAAGCCAATAGCCGGCGATGTGCACCACTTTCTGCACCACTCTGCCAACAGATTCTCCGGTATTGAGCCCAGGAGGGTGCAGGGAAAAGCCCGCTAAGTCATTGAAGAACGGTGAGGGGGTTGTAAGCGGACTCCTTACGGGATGGACTTTGGATCCGTTAATGGTGGTTCGAATCCACCAGGGCCAATTGACCTTATAAGAAATTGCTCCAGTTTCCTGCTCCAGTTTCCTTCCAGCCATTTAGCCCAGAAAGCTGCCTGCTGTCGGGACCAGCCTTCCGCGGTGGATCACCACGTCTCGCCAAGCTCGTCTGATGGCCCGGCATGCAACGGATGTCACCCCGGCTCGATTCGGCAGAGGCAGTAGACGAATGACTGCTTGCGGCCACCAGGGGTGTGATGGTCCTCCCGCGCGCTCTCTAGGAGTCGGAAACCTTTTCCGAACTCGGCGTGCATCCCTTGGGGCGAATATCGCACGACTTCAAGACCGCTGCACCGGGCTGGCCCGTCGAGCCCAAAGCTTGCGACCACCGCATGCCCTCCCGAGCGCACGGCGTGTCGCGTCTGAGCCACGTAGCGCGCGCGATCCTCCGGCTCGGTGAGAAAATGAAACACGGCTCGGTCATGCCACACGGCATAGGCGCCGGCCGTCAGGCCTGCGGTGAGCACGTCCGCCGCAATCCAGGTCACGAGTCCGGCCCTATCTCCTAGGCGCTGCTGCGCTCGAGCCAACGCGGTGGGTGCCAGATCGAGGACCGTGACCGATCGATAGCCAGCATCCAGCAAGCCATCCACCAGCGTCGAAGCGCCTCCCCCGACGTCAATAATTGGCGTGCCGGGATCGATCGCTACTCGCTGGATAATATCCAGGGAAAGCCGAGCCTCCGCCTGATACCAGCTCAGATCCGTCGGTGCTTTCGTCCGGTAGATGGTCTCCCAGTGCCGTTCGGAGTCAGTATTCATTTTCGTCTCCTTCAGTGGCTCTCACAGACGCACTGGTCATCGCGGCTCCCCAACCAGGCGGGCCAATTCAGTCTTGGCTCCCTCCACCACTGGCCGAAGAGGAGGATCGCACGCCCGCCAAAGTCCAATGAACTGGGAGTACTGCTCAGCCGCCGCTGCCCGATTCCCGAGCTTCTGCTCGATCTCAGCCTGCAGTAAGTGGCTGGGCGCCCGGTAGTGCATCTCATTGGGGCTGCCCACAAATGCAGACCGCAGCCAACGCAACGCTTCCTCGTCACGGCCTGCCAGATGCAGCAGTCGACCGCGAAGGTAGCGGGCGTGCTCCTCGGAGAAATAGGGCAGGCGAATCAGCTCGAGAGGCACTTGGCCGCGCACGTCGTCCAGGAGCCTCAGCGCCTCGTCCCTTCGACCCGCTGCGGCGGCAACATCGGCGCGGATCGTTCGCGCGAGGCCCTGGACCAAGGCCTGCGACTCCGGGGGCGCAGTCTCTCTTTCCAGCTCCCCCGCATAGCTGAGCGCCTCGGCCTCCGCGTCGAGCCGGGAACTGAGCAGACCGAGGAGGTAGAGGCGCAGGTGCCTCACCAGGGGACGAACCGCCTCCGGTAGCGGTGCGGAGGGGTCATTGCCCGGCCTCCATCGTTCAACTTCAGCCCGGATGTCCTCGATATCGCGTCTGGGAACTGCAAGGAACGGCAGTGCGGCGGCAAGCGCCCGTGCGACCAAAGCGGAATCGGGCCTGTCCAGCCGGCTGGCAGCCGCGAACTGAGCCTTGGCCGTGGACCAGCGGCCGCGCGCGACATCAAGGGTGCCTAGGAAACGGCGAGTGGACGCTCGGGGTCCGGCGGGCACCGACGGGAGAGTGTCAAAGCTGGCGAACTCCTCAGCCCTGTCGAGGTCCTCCAGATAGATCGCCAGCCACGAGCCCGCCTCTAGCGCTTTATTGCCAAGCCGGCGGCCCTTTTCGCCCGCGATTCGCGGCCCTTCTCCAAGGAGTTGCCGCTGGGCAGCTGTGTCTCCCTGGACGAATGCGGACAGCACCCGGTCCCCGTATGGC
>JALYPB010000475.1 GCA_030856585.1 Gemmatimonadota bacterium
CTGTTCCCGCTGAACTCGAGCTGGCGCACGACGAGCTGGCGCTCCTGGGCGGAGAGCGGGACGGTCGAGACCAGCGTCGCGACCAGGAGGAGCAGTCGGAGCACGGCCTTCATTGGCAGCAGGATGCGTCGGCCCGGAGCGAACTTCCGTTGGTCGCAGGTGGCAGGTGGGTCTGCGGCGGGTGAGGTAAAATACCACACTCCAGGAGGAGGATGTTACGCTCACCGGGGAACCGAGAGCCGATTGACGGCGCGCTGTAAGCCCGGTAGTTTGACCACCTTACGCCGTGGTGTCAACGTCAGCCCCCCTGCCCCCTGCCCCGCTGTCCGATTGACCACAATGCGCCGACTTCTAATCGCGACTGCTTTCGTCTTCTCTGCCTGCGGTGAGCAGGGCGGCGACGAAACCCTCAACTATTATTTCACCTACGACCCTCGATCGCTCGATCCGGCTCTGTCCACCGACGTGCCGACGGGCGAGGTCGTTTCGCAGCTGTTCGACAACCTGACACAATTCGACGCCGATGCTCAGCTGCAGCCTGGTCTGGCCAGCCGCTGGGAGACGGATGCGGCAGGCCGGGTCTACACCTTCCACCTGCGCCCGAACGCCTCGTTTCATGACGGCCGCCCGATCAAGGCCGCCGACGTCCGGGCCTCCCTGCTCCGCTCGCTGGCGCCGGGCAGCACCGGGGGGCGGAGTTGGCCCCTCTATCCCATCCAGGGCGCTCGTGCCTACGCCGCGGGCTCGGCCAAGGAAGTTGGCGGAATTGCCGTGCGCGACGATTCCACTCTGGTGCTGACCCTGGAGGAGCCGCTCAACGTCTTTCCCAAGCTGCTGGCGATGCCGGTGGCCGCCATCGTTCCGACGCCGACACCGCCCAACTTCGATCAGGGCCCGACAGGAAGTGGACCCTGGAAATTCGTTTCCTGGTCGCACGACGACGCGATCGTGTTGGCCAGGAATGACGGGTACTGGGGCGGAGCGCCGAAATCCGACACACTGCGCATCCGGATTATTCCCGAGCCGCTGACTCAAGCCGCCGAATACGAGGCGGGCCAGTTGAGCGTGGTCGAAGTGCCCGTCGGCGAGACCCGGCGCTGGGAGCAGACCCACGCCGACGAGCTTCAGCGCCGGCCCGCGTTACGCGACCTGTATGTCGCCATCAACACCACCCGAGGGCCGCTCAAGGATGTCCGCGTCCGCCGGGCCTTGAACCACGCGGTGGATGTCCAGACGCTGCTCGGAACGGTCATGGCCGATCGCGGCGTACTCGCCGCCGGCTCCCTCCCGCCGGGCATCGTGGGGTACGATTCCACCCGGGCGCCCTATGGGTATGATCCCGCCAGGGCGCGGCAGCTCCTGGCCGAGGCGGGATACCCCAAAGGCTTCTCGATCAAGCTGTGGCGGACCCAGCGCGCCGAGCTGGCCCGGCTGGCGCAGTCGATTCAGCAGAATCTGACCGAAGTCGGAATCCGGGCCGAGATCGTTGAGCGGGACGCCTCGAGCGCTCGCTCGGCGGTGCGGAACGGGGAAGCCGACCTCTTCCTGACCGACTGGTGGGCCGACTATCCCGACCCGGAGAATTTCAATTTCCCGCTCTTCCACTCCCGCAACAAAGGCCCGGGCGGCAACTACGCGTTCCTCTCGGACGCGGGGGTGGACTCGATGATTCTGCGAGCCCGGTCCACCACCAACGAAACCGAAAAGGCGCGGCTGTCCCGGGAGATCGACGCCCGGGTCTTCGAGCTGGCCCCCTGGATCTTTCTCTGGTTTCCGGTGGACATGTGGGCCATGCGACCCGACGTCACCGGCTGGAAAATTCCGCTGGTCTTTACCGGGCAGCGCTGGACAGAGGCACAGCGAACCCGGTGAGCCGTTTCATACTTTACCGGCTCGCGCTGCTCGTCCCCACCCTGTTTGGTGTGCTGCTGGTCACCTTCCTGTTGCTCTATGTCGCGCCGGGCGACCCGGTGCAGGCAATGGTCGGGGAGCGAGCCGACGCGGAGACGCTTGCCCGCCTTCGTGCCGAGCTGCGGCTGGATGACCCGCTCTACCAGCAGTTCGGGCACTATGTCGGCGGCGTCCTCCGCGGCGACCTCGGCACCAGTTACATCACCCGGCGTCCAATCGTGCGCGACCTCCTGGAGCGATTTCCGGCGACGCTTCGCCTGGCCGGCGCGGCAATGCTCTTCGCCGCGATCGTCGGAATCGGCGTCGGCATCTTCGGCGCCTGGCGGCCGGGCAGCTGGGCCGACCGGTTCGCGACCTTCGCCGCGTATCTGGGCGTCTCGTTCCCGGTCTATTGGGTGGGCCTGATCCTCATTCTGATCTTTGCCGTGCATTTGCGGTGGCTGCCTCCGTCCGGATCGTCGGGCACCCTCTATCTGATCCTCCCCGCCATCACCCTGGGCATGAGATCGGTCGCATTCCTGTCGCGGATGACGCGGGCGGCCATGCAGGAAGTGCTGCAGAGCGACTTCATTCGCACGGCACGTGCCAAAGGATTGAACGAAAGCCGGGTGGTACTGTCGCACGGCTTCCGGAATGCCCTGCTGCCGGTCGTCACCGTGCTGGGACTCGACTTCGGCAGTTATCTGACCGGCTCCATCCTGACGGAGACCATTTTCTCCTGGCCGGGGGTGGGCAGATATGTGCTCACCGCCATCGACAAGCGTGACCTCCCGGCGGTACAGGGGAGCATTCTCTTCCTCAGTCTGGTCTTCGTGATGGTGAACCTGATAACCGACTTGCTCTATGCGCGGGTGGACCCGAGGGTGGCGTATGATTAGGGACGGAAAAGGCGGAGAGGACGGAAAGGACGCCGAGGGGGCGCACAGGTGGGGTCGCGTTTGGCGAGGCGCGGTTTCCGTCTTCTCCGTCTTCTCCGTCCTCTCCGTCCCCGCTCAAGCCCAATCCATCGCCAAACGCCTCGATGCTCGCCTGGATCGTCCACCCTTCAACAGGCAGCTCTGGGGCGTGGCACTCGTGGACCAGACCGGGCGACTGGTCTATGGACGAAACGCGGATCGCCCCTTCATTCCGGCAAGCAAC
>JALYPB010000476.1 GCA_030856585.1 Gemmatimonadota bacterium
GTCATTCTTGGAGCGACGGCGGTCACGCTGGCTTACGTGCGCTTCTGGATTAACCCAGCGCGCGTTGCTCGTGGCCGATGCCTGGGCCTGGTGTTCTTCACCATGACGCGGGTTGACGTACTGCCAAGGTGCCTGTACATCAGGGGTTCCGAACGGTTTCCTACCCCCCTAACGAGGAGGCCTCCATGGCAAAGCAACTCCGCTGCCGGGATGTCGGCCTGAACTGCGATTTCGAGGCACGCGGAACGACGGATGAGGAGGTGCTCCAGAAGGCGGTCGTTCATGCCCGCATCGTACACGAGCTCCCCGACGTGCCGCCCGAGCTGGCCACCAAGGTTCGCGCCGCCATTCGCACCATCTAGGCCGACGACCGATGCGGACCGAACTCCTTGTGGTTGGCCTGCTCCACTTGGGCGGAGTGGCATTGCTGCCCGCCCAGCAGCGCGCCGATCCCTTCGTCCGCTGGGAGCATGCTGCTCTCTCGCCCGGATTGACCACGTCCCGACAACCGGACGAATCCGAGAGTCTGGGCGATTACCGCTACGAGGGTCTGGCGTTCGGTGGCTTCGTATTCGGCGTCGCGGGCGCGTGGGCCGGCTCACGAATTTCTGCCGGTTGCCTGCTGGAGCCCGGAGTTCCATGCCCGTCGAATAAGGCGGAGAATGCAGTCGCCCTGGGGCTGGCGGGTGCTGCCCTGGGCGGAGGGCTCGGGTATCTCGTGGGCCGACTCTCGCCCAAGCGGCCTGCGCGGATCGAAATAGACCTTCCTTCCGAGGACCTGGTCACCGTTTCCGACAGCGTGCGGAAACGGACCGGCTACCATCACTGGCGAGGCGCCGCCATCGGCCTCGCTGTCGGTGGCGCGGTGGGTGCTCTGACCGCAGTTCTCATCGGAGACCACGCGTGCAGCGACTGCGACCAACAGCCCAACCTTCCGGTCGCTCTCGGCCTCATGGGCGGAGGAACCGGCGGCGTGCTCGGGTTCCTGGCTGGTCTCGCCTCACCCAGGTACATCTGGGTTCCAAGGGGCACGCAGTAGCCCTCGTCCAATGAGCGAAGCCGAGCTTGCCGCCCTCCCGAATCTTGGTCCGGCAAGCGCTCGGTGGCTGGTGGACGCCGGGATCGGCACCGTGGCCGAGCTGCGGCGAGTGGGGCCGGTGGCCGCGTTCAACCGGGTAGCGATCCGCGAGGGACGCGGCGCCACCGCCAACCTCCTCTACGCCCTCTACGCCGCACTCGAGGACAAACACTGGACCGAGGTGACCCAGGCAGAAAAGGCTAGCCTCCGTGACGCTGCAGGCCTGGACCAGTGATGTCTCCGCACCGTCGCTCCTTCGCTCCTTCCCTCGTTCGGTTGCCTTGCATTCCGGATGGCGCGGGCCCAAGCTTGACAGACGAGCGCAGCATTCCGCTCGTGGGAGTGCTTGGAGTGGAAGACGCGATGGCTCTAACCGAGCAACAACGGCACCACGTCGGAGAACGACTGCTCGAAGAACGCGCGCGGGTACTCGGCGTGCTCCGGCGCTTCGACGACGACAGCGCCACCAGCGTGACCGCCGCTTCTGGTGACCTGTCCGACTATCCCTTCCATGTAGCCGACCGCGGCACCGACAGCTACGACCAGGAGATGGATACCGTCGGGGCGGAGCGTGCCAGCCGTGAGCTGGAGGAGATCAACGATGCATTGCGCCGGCTCTATGAAGAACCGGACCGCTTCGGCATCTGCGAGAACACCGGCGACCCTATCCCGCTGGAACGGCTCGAGATCGTTCCCTGGGCACGAACCTGCGTCGGGGTCGAGGCGCTCTAACCCCCAGCGACCGAGACATCAGCATGCCCTCGATCTTCGATCCCGGCGTCGAAGCCGCAATCCGTGGCCGTGTGGCCCGGCTCACTCCGGAAACGCCCGCCCGCTGGGGCCGGATGCATGCCGCCCAGATGCTCTGCCACCTGGTCGATGCGCTTCGAGTCCCCCTGGGTGAGATCTCATCAGAACCCAAGTCCACGCCCTTCCGACTTTTTCCGCTACGCTGGCTTTTCGTGTACGCCCTTCCCTGGCCCAAGGGAAAGATCCCAACCATGGCGGTCTTCCAGCAGACTCAACCGGTGAGATGGGACGAGGACCGTCAGGCATGGGAGGCTGCCTTGAGCCGGTTCGTGGCTCACGGGCGCACGCGCGGCTGCCGGTGGAGCCCGCACCCCGGCTTCGGGCCGCTCCCGACCTGGGAGTGGGGCCGGTTGGTGTACCTCCACATCAATCATCACTTTAAACAGTTTGGGGTGTAAGCATGACCTCACTCTCCATTCCCCGCCCCGCGGCTGATGAAGCCGCTCCATTCTATCAGCGCTATATCGCCAGAGTGTCGGGTGAGAATATCGGCGAGCAGCTGATCGACCAGCTGGCCGAGGTGGAACGACTCTTCGGAGCAGTGGATGACACGGCGGCGCTGGCGCGCTATGCGCCGGGGAAGTGGAGCGTCAAGGAGATCCTGGGACACCTGGCGGACGTGGAACGCATTTTCAGCTACCGGCTTCTCTGCGTCAGCCGGGGTGATGGCACACCGCTTCCGGGATTCGACGAGAACGCCTATGTGCCGGTCGCCGAGTTCGATGAGAGACCCCTGCGAGAGCTGGCGGCAGAGTTCCGCGCCGTGCGCCTGAGCACGGTGGCGCTGCTCAAGGGCCTTCCGTCGGCCTCCTGGTCACGACGTGGGAATGCCAGCGGCAATCCGGTCAGTGCCCGGGCGCTGGCCTACATCATCGTTGGGCATGTGACTCATCACCTTGGCGTCCTGCGAGACCGCTACGGACTCGGGAGCGGAACCGCCA
>JALYPB010000484.1 GCA_030856585.1 Gemmatimonadota bacterium
GCTGTGGGCTGTGGGCAATTGATTGGGCATCGGCGTGACTAACCACCTGCCAACTACATGCTAATAGCAAATAGCCCGCAGCGCATAGCCCATGGCCCATAGCCAATCGCGACGTTTAGTTTCCCAGCCATCCTCATCCGCCGGAGTACGCTGCCAATGGAGCCCCTCTTCCTCGCTATCGGTCTGGCTGCTGGAGTACTCTCGGGACTCTTCGGGATCGGAGGCGGGATCCTGATCGTGCCGGCCCTGATCTTCTTTGCCAAATTCCAAACCAAGATGGCGCTCGGCACCTCTCTCGGCGCACTGCTGCTGCCCGTTGGACTGCTCGGCGCGTACACCTACTACAAGACCGGCAACCTCGAGATCCGGGCCTCGCTCCTGATTGCGCTGGGCATTTTCTTCGGCGCATGGGGGGGGGCCAGGTTGGCACAGGTGCTGCCTGCCGCCACCCTCCAGCGAATGTTCGCCGTGTTCATCGCCCTCATGGCGGTGCGGCTCTGGATCGAAGCGGGGAAGAGCGGATGAGTACCGACAGCAGCCCGGGCCAGATCGAGCTCACCTCCGCGGCGTTTGCTTACGGCGAGAAGATCCCGGTCCGTTTCACCTGCGAGGGCGACGACGTATCTCCACCGCTCCAGTGGACCGGGGCGCCGGTCGAGACCCGGAGCTTCGCCCTCATCTGCGAGGACCCCGACGCGCCCCGCGGAACCTGGCTGCACTGGGTATTGTACAATATCCCCGGCACAGCGGTTGAGCTGATGCAGGCGGTCCCCACTCTTCCCGAGACTCCCTCGGGCACGCGCCACGGCCGCAACACGGCGAAGGATATGGCGTACGCCGGCCCCTGCCCGCCGCCGGGCAAGCCGCACCGATACTTCTTCCGGCTCTACGCGCTGGACATCATGCTCAACCTCCCGCCCGGCGCCAGCCGGCAGGAGCTGGAACAGGCTATGGACCAGCACATTCTGGGACAGGGCACGCTGATGGGGACGTATGAGCACAGGCGGTAAGGCGGTAGGGCGGTAAGCTCCATCCTCCGCCTTCTCCGTCCTCTCCGTCTTATTTTCCCCGAATGTCACTGCTCCGCCTCACCCCCAAGGGCCTCTACTGCGAGGCCGGCGACTTCTTCGTCGATCCCTGGGAGCCGGTAGACCGCGCCGTCATCACCCACGCGCACGGCGATCATGCCACCTGGGGCTCCTATTCTTATCTGACCTCCACGCCGGGCATGAATGTGTTACGGGCGAGACTGGAGATGGGGGCAAGGATTCGCGGCGTCGAGTACGGCGAGACGGTCAGGCTCAACGGGGCCACCATCTCGCTCCATCCGGCCGGTCACATTCTCGGCTCGTCCCAGGTGCGCATCGAGCACGGGGGCGAGGTGTGGGTGGTGTCGGGCGACTACAAGACCGACCCCGATCCGACCTGCACGCCGTTCGAGCCGGTCCGCTGCCACACCTTCGTGACCGAGTCCACCTTCGGGCTGCCGATCTACCGCTGGCCCAGCCAGGCCGAAGTTTTCCGCGAGATCAACGGGTGGTGGCGAGCCAACGCCGCCGCCGGGCGAACAAGCCTCCTCCTGGGCTATGCGCTCGGCAAAGCGCAGCGGCTCATCGCCGGGCTCGACCCCGGCATCGGACCGATCCTGACCCATGGCGCCGTGGAACGGATGACCGGCATATATCGCCAGGGAGGCATCGAGCTGCCACCGACCCGGTACGCCGGCGCGGCCGAGAGCCGGGCCGACGCCACCGGTGCCATCGTCATCGCGCCGCCCTATGCCGACTCGTCGATCTGGTCCCGCCGGTTTGGCGATCATTCCACGGGATTTGCGTCCGGCTGGATGATGGTGCGGGGTGCTCGGAGGCAGCGCTCGCTCGACCGCGGCTTTGCCCTGTCGGATCACGTGGACTGGCCCAGCCTGCTGGCCGCCATTGAGGCGACCGGAGCAGGGGAGGTCTGGGTGACCCACGGCTATACCGGCCCCGTGGTGCGGTGGCTTCAGGGGCGGGGGATCGAGGCTCGCGCAGTGCAGACTCGGTTCGAAGGCGAACGTGACGAGCCGGTTGATGAGCTGCCGGGTTCACCTGACCCGCTGCCCGGCGGCCCCGCTGCCCCGCCGTCATGAAAGAGTTCGCTCGGCTTTACACTGCGCTGGACGAGACCACGGCCACCAACGAGAAGGTCGCGGCGCTGGTGGCTTACTTCTCCAGCGCACCGCCGGCCGACGCGGCCTGGGCGGTCCACTTCCTCAGCGGCCGCCGGCCCAAGCGCCTGGTCTCTTCCGGAAAGCTGCGGGCCTGGGCCGCGGAGGAGGCCCGCATCCCCGCCTGGCTGTTCGAGGAGAGCTACCAGGCCGTCGGTGACCTGGCCGAGACGATTACGCTGCTGCTCCCGGCCGGAGGCGACTCCAGCGAGCTACCGCTCTCGCACTGGGTCGAGAAGCGGCTTCTCAGTCTCCGAGGTGAGGGGGACGACGTGCAGCGCGAGGTGATGGTCGGTTCCTGGCGCGAGCTCGACAGCCGGGAGCGGTTCGTCTGGAACAAGCTGATCACCGGCAGCTTCCGGGTGGGTGCCTCCCAGCGGCTGGGCACCCGGGCGCTGTCCGAGATGAGCGGGGTGCCCGAAGGCGTGGTCGCCCACCGGCTCATGGGCGCCTGGGAGCCTTCGCCCGAATTCTTTCAGCGGCTCATCGCCCGGGACACCAGTGATGCCGACGTCAGCCGGCCCTACCCCTTCTTTCTGGCCCATCCGCTGGAGGGCGACCCCTCTACCCTGGGCGACGCAGCCGAGTGGATCGCGGAATGGAAATGGGACGGTATCCGGGCCCAGCTCATCCGCCGGGCGGGGCGAACCTTTCTCTGGTCCCGAGGAGAGGAGCTGCTCGCCGGGCGCTTTCCCGAGGTGGAGGAAAGCGGCGCGCTCCTCCCCGACGGAACCGTCATAGACGGCGAGCTGCTGCCCTGGGTCGACGGCATGCCGCTGCCGTTCGCCCAGCTGCAGCGCCGCATCGGGCGCAAGAGCCTGGGCCGGAAGATCCTGGACGAGGTGCCGGTGGTGCTGGTCGCCTACGATCTTCTGGAGGAGGCCGGGGCCGATATCCGCTCCATTCCCCTACGCGAGAGACGCCTCCGGCTCGGCCCCCTGATCGAGTCGGTACCGGGCGGGCGGCTCATGTTGTCCTCCTCGGTGCCGGCACCGGACTGGCTCGCCGCCACCAACGCTCGGCGCCAGGCGCGTGAGGTGGGCGCGGAGGGGCTCATGCTCAAGCGGCTTTCCTCCGGCTACGGGGTGGGACGCCGCCGGGGCGACTGGTGGAAGTGGAAGGTGGATCCGCTCACCGTGGATGCGGTGCTGATCTACGCCCAGCCAGGCAGCGGCAAGCGGGCCGGACTCTTTACCGACTACACCTTCGGTCTTTGGGAGGGGAGCCACCTGGTGCCGTTCGCCAAGGCCTACTCGGGGCTGACCGACGAGGAGAT
Organism: Gemmatimonadota bacterium; assembly: GCA_030856585.1. Lineage (GTDB taxonomy): Bacteria > Gemmatimonadota > Gemmatimonadetes > Gemmatimonadales > GWC2-71-9 > CAVVWJ01. Next base: position 3,483 of record JALYPB010000484.1, read on the forward strand.
CGGCCGGGTCGACGCCTTCGTCCGCCGCCACATGGTCGAGAAGTTCGGCCCCGTCCGCACCGTCAAGCCCGAGCTCGTCTTCGAGCTGGCCTTCGAAGGGCTGCAACGCTCACCCCGCCACAAGTCGGGGATCGCCGTCCGCTTCCCCCGCATCCTCCGCTGGCGCCTCGACAAGCCCGCCGCCGAGGCCGACACCCTCGACACCCTCCGCGCCCTGCTCCCCCCCGCCTGAAGCGATCGCGAGCCGGCGAGCCGACGATTGGCCACCATGGGCACGGCAATTGCGATAGTAACCCTACCGGTATCGGCCAGTCACCGGATTGCGCCGAGTTGGCCCCATCGGGCCTGGCCGTCCTCGCGAAGGGAGATTCCTCATGGCCGATAGAGGCGAACCGAAACTCACCGACATCATCAAGGACCAGCAGCCCAAGCTCGTCGATGCGATCAAGGACCAGCAGCCCGACGTCGACCTGGGAGAGAGCCAGTCGTGCCGCCCGGCGAAGGCGCCCGACCAGATCACCGGATCCGAGGTCCCGCAG
>JALYPB010000485.1 GCA_030856585.1 Gemmatimonadota bacterium
CCCTTAAACCATGGGGGACATGCATCAACGGCTTCTCCTAGTGGGGGTCGATGACCGGCGACGGATATCGATGATCGCCGCTGGTCGGGCTGCCGAACATCGGCACAGGAGATAGTCTCGTCCCCGCGGCACGAGCGGGTTACGCGGAAGTCACGATGTTGTCTCTAGGGGGAGAGTGCGGGTGACAGGATTGCTACAAGCGGCAGGCTGAGCGGTGCTCAGTAATCGTAACTCCCACCGCCGTCACTATCCCCACCAGTGGCCGCGTTCACCCAGGCATTCCCCACGGCTGGAGAGTTTCCCTATCACTGCGAGCCGCATCCGTTCTTGACCGGTCGGGTAATCGTGGAATGAGCCGGAATTTGCTACGATGGCAGGACGACTGCCCACACCGGCCGGTGGTCGCTCGCCGCGCACATTCTTGACCAGGCCGGCGCCCGGCCATCGGGTGAGCGACAGATGCCGCACGAAGATGTGGTCCCAGGAGAAGAAAGCGATGCTGGGCCTGACCCGCTCGGTCACCCAGCGATAGCCGTGACGCACCAAAAGGGGCCGATACCCTGGCTATTGAAATCGCCGGCGATCACCACCGGCCCGGTGAATCCAGCCGCATCCCGGAAGATGGCCGCCACCTGGTCCTCTCTGGCATGGTCAGAAATGAGGACCTGGATCTCCAAGTGCACGGCAGCAAGGACTCGCAGGATCACCTCTACGAAACCGATCCACAGCCGGCTGGCTTTCATCCCAATCCCGGTCCCGCTTTACACTTTGCCAAATGTCGGTAAGTGATGGTGTTACGGTAATCCAGCGCCCTCCTCCCTCCCTCAAGGGACCTGCATCACTTCCTGACAGGAGACCAGGCTTTAGGTTCCATTGCGCCCCTGTCTGCGGAACTTCAATATTCAGCAGCACCACTGAACCATCCAGCAACGGTACGATGGCAACGACTCTCACCTGTCTCGATTGCGGCAGCGATCTCGGCCCCGGGAACCGCTTCTGCTCGCAATGCGGAGCAGGTGTGCGCTCCTGTAGCGCCTGCGGGAAGCGTCTCCTCGAAGGTGACGGTTTCTGTCCCGACTGCGGTACCCCAGCCCCCTCCAACGGAACTCTCGCCACCGGCGCAGCTCGGGACTCCAACGCGGGCTCACTCTGGGACGAAGTGGTCCAGCGTCTCCGGCGTGCCACTGCCGGCGAATTCGAGATCGGTCCCGAGCTCGGGCGAGGGGCCATGGCGGTTGTCTTCCTGGCCCATGAGCTCTCCCTCGACCGCAAGGTCGCGATCAAAGTCATGTCGCCCGGCCTGCTCATGGATGAAGGGATGGCCGAACGCTTCAAGCGAGAGGCCATCACCATCGCGAATCTGAATCACCCCAACATCGTCTCGGTGCACTCGGTACGGCAGGCAGAGGGCCTGCACTTCTTCGTCATGCGGTACGTCCACGGTCGAGCGCTCGAGCAGGTGATCCAGCAGGCCGGCAGGCTGCCGGTCCCGATCGTCCGATCGATACTCAGCCAGGTGGGATCAGCGCTCAGCTACGCCCACCGTTCCGGGGTAGTGCACCGTGACATCAAGCCCGGCAATATCCTCATCGATGAGGATGGCAACGCAGTCGTCACCGATTTCGGGATTGCCAAGGTGGCCGAGCAGCCCAGTGAAACGAACCCCGGGTCGCTGATCGGTACGCCGGCGTATATGAGCCCCGAGCAGTGCAGCGGTGGCACTGTCTCGGGTGCGTCGGACCAGTACTCGCTCGGAGCCGTCGCCTATGAGATGATCACGGGCTCGTCTCCTTTTACCGGCTCGACGCTGACGGTCATACAGGCTCATGTCGACCAGGCGCCCGAGCCCATCCGGGACCGGTGTGGGGATTGTTCGCCCGAGCTCGAAGCGGCGGTGCTGCGGATGCTGGAAAAGGATCCAGCGGCCCGGTGGCCGAGCATCGTTCAGGCGAAAGCGGCGCTGGGCGCAACTCCCCTCGCGGAGGAGGATCCGCTCCTGGCTGAGCTGTGCCGGCTCGCAACGCCCGATTCAGGCGCCTCCCTGCCGGGCAGGTCGCGGGTGCCGGCTCAGGGAACGAGACACCCCTCAGTCCGCACGGCCGCGCCGGCGGGACTGGTGCGCAGCATCTCCATCCTCCCGCCGCCGGCTGCTCTCGAAACCGGTGACAGCTTCATGCTGGTGGCTCTCCTGAAGGGGGAGCATGCCACCCCACTCCCGGGACGGGCGGTGCAATGGGCGACCGATACCCCCGAGGTTCTCCGGGTCGACAGCTCGAAGGGTGCGGCCACCGCAGTGGCACCCGGCTCGGCCCGGCTCACCGCTACCTGCGAGGGTGTCCGGGCGCGGCTCCAGGTGCAAGTCGCCTCGCCGATGGCGGACGACGTCGAGCAGCTGCCCGCGGGCGTCGCTGCTATCCAGATCTCCGCGCCACCGAAATCGGTGAAGGCGGGCGATTCGTTTGTTCTTACGGCGACACCGGTGGACTACCGGGGCGGATTTATCCTGGGCCAGACGGTGCAATGG
>JALYPB010000108.1 GCA_030856585.1 Gemmatimonadota bacterium
GGGCACCAGCGAGAGCAGGGAAGGCGCTTTGGGGTGGAGGTGATCGAGATGAAGGACTGGCGCGACGGCATGAAGCTCGAGTTCAGCACGCCGGTCTATGTGTCGTTCGACCTCGACGTCATCGAGCCCGGGCTGGCGCCGGGCATTTCGCACCGTGAGGCGGGGGGCTTCTCGGTCCGCCAGGCGCTCGCGTTGGTACAGTCGCTTACCGCACCGGTAGTCGGTGCCGATTTCGTGGAGTTCAATCCATCCGCCGATCGGACCGGTGTCACCGCGGCGGTCAGCGCCAAGCTGGTCAAGGAGCTGGCCGCCCGCATGCTCGTGGAGACCTTATGATTTGCCTCGTCCGCCGGCTCGCCCGCCCCGCCGCACTGCTTTGCGCTCTCTCGGTTCCCGCCGCCGCCCAGGCACCCGCCCTCGATTACGACAGCCTCCGTAAGGAAACCGCCCAGCGACTGTCCGAGTATATCCGGATCAATACCAGCAATCCGCCCGGAAACGAACTGGCCACTGCCCGCTGGCTCAAGGAGGTGCTGGCCAGGGAGGGGATCGAGGGACAGATCCTCGACACGGCCGAGCTGGGTCCAGGGCGAGCAAATTTCTATGCTCGTCTTAAGGGAAACGGCTCCGGGAAGGCGATCGCCCTGGTGCACCATATGGATGTGGTGCCGGTGTCGCGGGAGTTCTGGTCCGAGGATCCATTCGCGGGGTTGATCAAGGACGGGTACGTCTGGGGCCGCGGAGCCCTGGACATGAAGGGCCACGGCATCATCCAGCTGATGACTCTGATCGCCATCAAGCGGGCGGGCATCCAGCTCGACCGCGACCTGGTCTACATCGGCAACGCCGACGAGGAGTCGGGCGGATCGGGGGCCCAGACCTTCATCTCCCGGCATCCCGATCTTATCAAGGACGTCGAGTACCTGCTGACCGAGAGCGGCGGAAGTCGCGTTGAGGAGGGGAAAGTTCGCTGGTTCGGCCTGAATGTGGGGGAGAAGCAAGTCTATTGGCAGAAGCTGGTGGTGAGGGGCAAGGCGTCCCATGGGTCCAGGCCAACTCCCTACAACCCGGTGCCTCGGCTCGCACGGATACTGACGCGCGTTGCAGCCTGGGAAACGCCACTACGGCTGACGCCCGCCGTAGACCGTTACCTCAAGGCGCAGGCCCTGGCCGAAACCGGTGAGCACCGCCGCTGGCTCGCCGACCCGGCACGGGCCCTCAAGTCTGTCCGGGGGCGAGCCTGGCTTCTCAGCGACCCCGAACGCAATGCACTGTTGCGGAACACGATTTCTCCAACCGTCCTGGTCGGATCCAACAAGACCAACACCATACCCCCCGAGGCCTCCGCGGAGCTGGACATCCGCCTGCTTCCCGACCAGGACACGGTGGCTTTCCGGCGAGAGCTCCTTCGAGTAATCGGAGACACTGGCGTCACGCTGACGTCGATCGGAGACATGGCACCCCGCTTCTCCGCCCCGCTGGATACAGAGATGTCCCGGGCCATTCAGCGCACCGCTGCCCGCCTCCTGCCGGGAGTTCCCTTCGCTACCACCACCAGTACGGGTGCGACTGATCGCCCCTATTACGCGGGGGCCGGACTCATCTGTTATGGGATCGACCCGGTTCTCGTGGATATTGAAGAAGTCAGGCGGGGCGTCCACGGCAACGACGAGCGAGTCTCGATCGAGAATCTGGGCTTCGGCCTGCGGCTGTATTCGGGGGTGATTCAGGAGATGCAGTGAGCTAGCGATGCCCTAGCGCCTTCAGCACCTCTCGATCGAACTGAACCGACAAGCTCTCCCGCTTGGAATACGGCCCCGGCTGGTAGGCACGGGACTGAACCCCCAGCTGGCTCCGCTCGCAGATGTGCCAGTCCTGCCGGTTGGTCATGTCCCAGAACTCAATGCCGTCTTCGGGATTGTGCCCCGGGTTGCTCAGCGTGTCGGGGTGAAAGAGCCAGGAGCAGAAGATCCGGGTGCGATCGGGAGCCTCGGGCCACAGCGTGTGGAACATCACGTAGTCCGGATGCAGGCTCAGCAGCATGTTGGGAAAGACGGCGTAGTAATAGACCCGGTTCAGATCTTCATCCGGCAGGTCGCCCACCATGACGCCGCATGACCGGCCGCTCATTGTCAGGCTTTGGTGCCCCTCGTTGATCACCATGAACCCACCGGTCACCGGGCCGTGTGTGAGGTCGTTCTCTCCGCTGGTGGGGGGAGTCAGCCTGGCCAGTGTGGGATGGACCGGACCGCAGTGATAGCACTCGGAATAGTTCTGAAACAGAAGCTTCCAGTTGGCCTTTACGTCGTATTCAATGGTGCGGGCCACCACAAGGTTCGACATGTTGAACCGGTCGAACCGGCCGATCAGCGATTGGTAGGCCTGCGCGAACGGCTCGGGCTCGTCCGCCAGATTGATGAAGAGGAAGCCTTCCCAGCTCTGTATGGTCACCGGATGCAGCGGGTAGTCCGCCTTGGCAAAGCCGTCGATCTCCGAGGCCGACGGTGCACCGATCAGCCGTCCATCCAGAGCATACGTCCAGGCATGATACGGGCACTGAATCGTCTCGGAGAATCGACCGGTATGCTCCTCGCAAAGGCGGGTCCCCCGGTGCCGGCACACGTTGTAGTAGGCCCGGGGCGCGCCGCCCTGGTCCCGCAGCACGATGATGCTCTCGACGCCGATCTGCTGGACGAAGTAGTCCCCAGGCCCGGCAATGCGGTCCTCCCGCCCCACGCACAGCCATCGACGGTTGAAGATCCGCTCGGTTTCCTCCGCGAAGATCTCTGGCGCGGCGTAGTAGCGGCGGGGTAGGGTTCGGGCCCCGTCGATGGCGATCTGGGTGGTCTTCAGGAATGGGGTCACGCTTCGGGCCGGGCTAAGGTGGAATGGTGAATTATGGCGCCCGGCAGCGCCGGATGGAAGATCGGGACCGGGCTTACACCGGCCCGGTGATCCCGGTGTCGCGGATCGTGGAGAAAAGCTGAGGAAGGGTCGGGAGTCAGGGGTCAGGAGTCAGCTCGACTCACGACTCCCGACTCCTGTCTCCCAACTCGACCCCTACTCGCTGCGCATCAGCTGCTGGCAGTCGATGGTTCCCTCCAGTCCGACATTGTCCTTCGTCTTCCCCTTGAACGTCACCTTCCCGGTCTTGCCCTTGTCCTCCACCGTTATCGTCCCGGTGCCTTCCTTCTTCACGTCGTCAGAGACTCCGTGCAGGGTGGCGCCGGTGTTGATAGTGTGCTCACTCCAGCTCGGCTTCATGAGCTCGCCAAAGCCCACGGTAATCAGAAACTTGTCGGTCCCGTCGGCAGCATCTTTCGCGTCGGGGACGATCAGCTGAAGCGAGCTGAACTCGTTGGCGGGCTTCCCCATGACGCTGTACTGATTGCCCCACGACCCCTTGCCGGCAAAGCCGTAGGTACAGGTGAGGTCGCTCGATTTGGCGTCGTAGGTGCCGGCATGTGGTCCCCCCTCTACCACCAGGTGGATGGTCGTTGCCGTTCCGCCGCTCCCCTGGGGTACCTGGACCGCGCTTTCCCCGTCCGCCGTCTTCGCCTCCGTATCGCCCTTACCGCAGGCCGCCAGTGCCAGAATCGCCGCGGGCAGAAGCTGCTTCACGCTATGACGCATGGTGATGGATCTCCGGTCGCCAGTGAAAGGTTCCTACGGGAAATCCAAAATACGTCCGCCGGATTCCTCCGGCCAAGCCCCACGGCGGGGGTATTGCGCTGGCCTCGTGGGAGACACCATCTTGGGTCCAGCCTCTCGGGGCCCACCCGTTTTGGAGCTTTTTCACATGCGACGCAATTTCGTTGTTGCCTTCGGCGTACTCATGGCCGCGAGCCCATCGGCCGCCCAGGACAATCCCTTTGCGTTTACCGGCGGAGCAGTGAAGTCCGCCTACATCGTGTACGACTTGAAGAACAAGGAAGGCGCGGTGCAGGGGGCCACGTGGGAGTCGGGAGTGGCCCCCGACCGCTGGTTCGTGCGCCTGGTCATGCCTGTGGACCTGGGCGGAAAGAAGGACACGATGCGCAGCCTGGTGATCGTCACCCGGGATTCACAGTACAAGTACAACACCATGGGCTCACAAGGTGGCGAGGGCGAGGTCAGCCCCACGCTCCGCTTTCACCTGGCCCGTGAATACGCCGCACTCGATGCCGGAGGAAAGGCCCGCTTCAAGGAAAACCTGAGGTTGGGCACCGGCGCGGACAACTCGTCTGCGTCCGACGACATGGACGCGTTCATAACGCTTACCGGTGACAAGGTGGGATCGGAAACCGTGGCAGGCCACAAGTGTGACGTATACAAGCGCAAGACCTTTACCGCCTGTGTAATGCCTCGGGCGCCCATGGTAATGCTCAGGTGGTCCGATACAAAGCAGGGCATGAACCTGGTCGCCAGAAAGGTCACCCTGAATGGTCCCATCCCGACTGTCGCCAGCCTCCGGCCGAAGGCAGTCCGGTGGGAGAAAACGCCTTACGACGATGCCGATTTTATCCTGGGGCTCTGGACCCTCAAGAAGGAGAGTGATCCGAGCGCCGTGCCGGGGGCAACACTGGCCCGGTTCGCCGTGAAATATCTTGCCAGCCCGGAACAGCCGCCGAGCTTCGGGAAATGAGTGGTGGTGGCGAGGAGGAAGAGGAAGCGCCGGCGGAAGACCCGGCCGAGGACAGTAGCGGCAGCTGAGGCAGCTTACCCTGCGATGACGGAACCCCGGCATTCGCCGAACCCAATTCGGGTGGTGCCGGGGCGCTCGCAGTAGCCCCGCATGATCACCTCGTCTCCATCTTCCAGAAATTTCCGGATTTCGCCCGTGGGCAGGGTGACGGGCTCGCTCCCCCGCATGGTTAGCTCCAGCAGGCACCCTCGGGATTCCCTGGTGGGACCCGAGATCGTGCCGCTGGCAAAAAGGTCCCCGGGCTGAAGGTTGCAGCCGTTGCTCGCGTGGTGGGTAAACATCTGGGCAAGGGTCCAGTACAAATCCGCCATCCGGCTGCGACTCAATCGATGAGGAGCCAGGTTTGCGTCGCGCATGCGCGCGGTACGGATCGCAACCTCGAGGGTGACATCGACTCCTCCACGGCGGCGATTCTCAGGAGACTCCAGGTACGGTAGCGGGGCTGGATCGCCCAGGGGCCGCTCGAATGCGGCAACTCGAAAAGGCTCCAGCGCCTCGAGGGTGACCACCCAGGGTGAAACCGTGGTGGCGAAGTTCTTGGACAGGAACGGCCCCAGAGGCTGGTACTCCCAGGTCTGGATGTCGCGGGCCGACCAGTCGTTTACCAGGCACAGCCCGAACAGGTGCTTTTCGGCCTCTGCGATCGGCACGGCTTGCCCCAGTGCGTTGCCCGGTCCGACGAAACACCCAACCTCGGTTTCATAGTCGAGCGCACGGCTCGCCGCGAACACGGGTGCCTCCGCGCTCGGGTCCTTGAGCTGTCCCTGAGGCCGGCGTACTTGTGTGCCGCTGGGAACGATCGAGGATGCGCGCCCGTGGTAGCCGATGGGCACCCACTTGTAGTTCGGCAGCAGCGGGTTGTCGGGCCGGAACATGCTGCCCACGTTGGTGGCGTGATACACCGACGCGTAGAAGTCAGTGTAGTCTCCGATCTGAGCCGGCAGCAACAGTTCGGCGTCCGACATGGGGAGGAGGAGGCCCTCTGCCTGCCGCGGGTTGGCCCGGTGCGCCGCGGAATCGGCGGC
>JALYPB010000006.1 GCA_030856585.1 Gemmatimonadota bacterium
GCCGCCGCAAACGATTGCGGGCCACCGCGGACGACTGAAACTTGGGAACGATCAGTCCCATCCGTGGCTGGCCCGTTGAATTGTCCATCCAAATCATGTCGAGATGCTCGAACCGGCGGCGCCGGCCCTGGGTGAGGCAGCGGCGAATGTCCGACGCGCGCGCGAGCCGGTGGGCTCGCGGCAGGCGCGCCGAACCCGTCAGGAACCCCCGTGCTTCGACGGGAGCGACACGGTGAGCTGCTTGCGACCCTTCTTCCGCCGGCGAGAGAGCACGGCTCGCCCCCAGCGCGTGGCCATCCGGGCGCGGAACCCATGCTTGTTGATCCGGCGCTTGTTGCGCGGGCGATAAGACGGCTTCATCCGAAAAGTCCTCCCAAGTGAGCCGGGGAAGTTAGTCGCGACTGAGCATTTAGGTCAAGCTGAGAGGGCGGATGAGGCGGAAGGTGAAGCGGCGGAAGATACGGAGGCGAAGTAGCGGCAGAGAAAATCTGGATCGGATGTCCCTCGAGAGCCTTCCGCCCTTTCCGCCTCTTCCGCTCGTTCCGCCCTTGTCAAGTCCCGATTGACTTTTCCACAACCCGCCCGTAACATCTCTCGCCCTAGAAAAAATCCCTTCCGTTTTCGAGTACCGATGCAGCTGTCCGCAAAAGACGCATGGAAGCGCATACTCGATGAGGCGCATCGCGAACTTCCAGACCACACGATCCGGACGTGGCTCGAGCCCACTGAGGCGATCGCCCTCGATGAGGGCCGCCTGATCATCGGGGCACCCGACCAGTTCGCGGTGGAATGGAACGAAACGAAGCACGCGACGCTCTTGTCGCGTCTGGCCGAGCCTGTCTTGGGGCAGCCGACGTCGGTCGTCTTTCGGGTGAATGAGGACCGGCAAAAGCGGCCCCAGATGGACTTCTTCGTGGCGCCGTCCGCCCCCGCGGTCACCGGTTCGCAGGTCAATCCGAGTACCCAGCCCCTCAACGAGCGCTACACCTTCGACACGTTCGTGATCGGGAAATCCAACGAGCTCGCGGCCGCGGCGGCCCATGCCGCAGCCGAGTCGCCTGGAAAGACCTACAACCCGCTGTTCATCTACGGTGCCACCGGGCTGGGCAAGACCCACCTCATGCAGGCCATCGCGCACATCGTATGCAAGCGGCACCCCGATACCCGGGTGCTCTATGTGGGCGCGGAGCAGTTCATCAACGAGGTCATCGAGAGCATCCATAGCCGGACCATGCCGGAGTTCAGGCGGCGCTACCGCACCGACGTGGACCTCTTTCTGGTGGACGACGTGCATTTCCTCGAAGGGAAGGAAATGACCCAGGAGGAGTTCTTTCACACCTTTAACGCGCTTTATGAGGGTAACCGGCAGATCGTTCTGACGTCGGACCGCCCTCCCAAGGAGCTCCCCGGCCTTGAAGCCCGGCTGGTGAGCCGCTTCGAGTGGGGCATGGTGGCCGACATTGGACAGCCCGATCTCGAGCACCGGATCGCGATTCTCCGGAAAAAGCAGGAGCAGGATCACCTCGAACTCACCATCCCGGACGATGTGCTTCGGTTCATCGCCGAGCACGTGCGCTCGAATGTGCGAGAGCTCGAGGGCTGTATCATTAAGTTGCTGCTGTTCGCGTCGTTAAAGCACAAAGAGGTGTCCATCGAGCTCGCCCGCGAGGCGCTCTCGGACAAGATCCGTCCGGGCGAGGATGGTCTGGCGGCGCCGAAGGCCCTGCCATCCATCAACAAGGTGCAGGAAGTCGTTGCCCGGCGGTGGGGGGTGACTCCGGAGGGTCTCAGATCCAAGGCTCGGATCAAGACTCTCACCGTCCCCCGGCAGATTGCGATGTATCTGGCGCGGGAGCTCCTGGAAATGCAGCTGGTCGAGATCGGCCAGGCATTCGGCGGTCGGGATCATTCGACCGTGATTCACAGCGTGGACAAAGTAAGCCGCCAGATGTCGCGCGACCGCGGCTTTCGCGAGCGGGTGGAGCATGCTCGCCAGGAGTTGTGCGCAGAATAATCCCCGCGCGGTTGGCGGGCTGTGGGAATTCTTGATAGTGGTGGACATCGGGGCAGCGGGGCCGGACACCATCCCCATCGTACACACGCTGTCGACAGTGCCGAGAGATCGTAAGTGCGGACGGGCTGACTTATTGTAGCGGCGATCCACATATCAAGACCCTCTACTACCGCTACTAAGTAGTTTAAATAGAAGAGTAGTACTTGTTCATAGCATCCTGAGGAGCGGAATGAAGCTCACGATCACGCGGGAGCAACTCCAGGAAGGGCTCGTTGCGGTGGCGGCCAGCGTGCCCGCCAAAACAACCCTGCCGATCCTGTCGAATATCCTGCTCGAGGCAACCAAGGACGGCATCCGTCTCTCAGGCACCGATCTGGACGTCTCGGTCAGCACCACCGTCTCGGCCTCGGTCGATCAGGAAGGCGCCATCACGCTGCCGGCGCGTAAGCTGGTCGAGATCGTTCGGGAGCTTCCCAGCGCCGCCATTCGGCTGACCGCGTCGGGAGAGCAACGGGTGACGATCGAATGCGGTCGTTCGCGGTTCAAGCTGCTCGGCCTGCCGCGCGAGGAGTTCCCCGCGTTCCCCAGTGTAAAGTTCGAAGGTGGCTGGCGCACCTCCTCCCGAGAGCTTCAGAAGCTCATCGGACACGTCGCGTTTGCCGCGAGCACCGAGGAAAGCCGACCCATCCTCAACGGCGTGCTGTGGGAGCTCCGGCCTGAGCGGATGCGCATGGTGGCCACCAACGGCCACCGCCTGGCCCGAATGGACGTGCCGACGGTCGAGGCCAGCGGTGCATCCCAGGCCGACCTGATCGTACCGCCCAAGGCGCTGGAGCAGATCCGGCGTCTCTTCGGCACCGATGAGATCGTGGAGATCGCCCGGAGCGAGAACCACCTGGGCTTCCGGTCGAGCGCCACCCAGATCTTCACCCGCCTGATCGAGGGACCGTACCCGAACTACGAGCAGGTGATTCCGCGGGAGAACGACAAGGTCGCCACGGCCGACAAGTCGGCCCTGACCGCAGCGTTGCGTCGGATGAGCATCGTGGCCAGCGATCAGACCCACCGGATCCGAATGGCCTTCGCCAACGGCTCGTGTAAACTCTCGGTCCAGACTCCCGACCTCGGTGAAGCTCAGGAGGAGCTTAACGTCAGCTACGAGGGCGATCCGCTCGAGATCGGTTTCAACGCAGCGTATCTCCTCGAAATCCTCAAGTACATTCCGACCGATGAGGTCAGGATGACGTTCAAAGCCCCGGAGCGGGCCGCCACGTGTGAGCCGGTCGGCTGGGATGATCCTGCCAGCTATCTTGCCCTGGTGATGCCGCTGAGGCTCGTGGATTAGGAGTTCAGAAGGAGGTCCCTATGTCCGACAGCAAGAACGGTCTGGAAAACGGAACAGCTGACGACTCGCGGTCCGGAGAACGTGGAGGTTTTGTCGCGCTGGCGGTGCTGGCCGCGGCGGCCGGGGCGGGGGCTGCCATTCTCCTTGCCCCCGATGAGGGGAGCGAGACGCGGAAACGCGTTGGACGGGGCATGCGGGGCCTGCGGGGGGACGCGGCCGAGACCGTGGCGCAGCTGCGGCGTGAAATTCGGAGGCGCAAGAACCAGTCGCGGCGGGACAAGCAGATCATTGCCGTGGCGGGGTTGCTGATCGGGGCGGGCGTTGCGTCGTTACTCGCCCCAGCGAGCGGGGCTCAGGTTCGCCAGCGGCTGAGCAGTACCCTCGGCCGGATCAGGGTGGGCGCCGTCGATCGCATCGAGCGGCTCCGGCTGCGCGAGGCCGAAGCGGAGTCGCCTACCGCTTCGGTATCCGAATCGCCGTGACGGTGTAGCTCCCGGCCTGCTTCACCGGTACCGTCTGGCCCACCGCCGGTACCGAGATCGTCATGTCGCCCGCATCGCTGCCCCGAGCCGAAAGCAGGGCTCCATCCTGGGTTAGATAGTGGACTGCGGTGCGGGTCCCGGTGCCCGACATCTCCAGTTGCTGCTCGAACTGCACCCCCTTGCCTGTTCGCTCGTAGGATCCGTTGCTTTCCAGCTTGATCGCTTTCTTGGCCCGCGGATCGTCGCTGTCGACCGCGCGATAGGTCGTAACCCCATGCTCGGTTGCATCGAAGGCGTCTGCCCGGATGGGAACATTGGTGGTGTCGGTCCATTCCATGCCCGTTCGTACCCCGCCTGAGGGGAGCGAGGGAAAGAGACTCCGAAGCGTGGGCCCCACCTGGTCTCCCAGGGTGGTGGACCGGTCTGCGGTCAAGGTCGACAGCTTGCCCTCAGGCGTCAGTCTGCCGGTCCAGCGGGTTCCCCAAGCGGGAACCAGGGAGTCCAGCACTGCAGGCACGCCACCAGCTGAGGCCTGAAGTGAATCGAGCACGATGGTGACCTGGTATCCGGCGGTGTCCGGCAGCAGCGTCAGGTTGAGATATGCAGTGCGGTCGATGATCTGCTGCTGGCTGGCTCCGCCTGGCAGCTGAAGCGAAAGACTATCATGGCGCTGGAGGGTGTACCCCGCGTTCCGGACCGGCCGATAGATGACCCCGGTAGGGGCGGGGGCGCCCGGGACACCTGGGCTGGGCTCGGGGGTGGGAGAGCCAGGCTCGCCGGCTCGCGACGTGCTCGAACCACAGCCGGCCAACGCAAGCGAGGCCAGCGCGCCCAGTATGAGCTTCACAGTATTTTCCCGCTTACTTGAGGGTTGTGACCTTGATCTTTTGCGTGATCGTGATCGGGAGCGGCTGCGGCGCAAACGATCCTGAAATCTTGAGGGAAGACTCCTGCTGCCAGTCTCCTCCCAGGTAGCGGCCGTCGCTGCCCACGTAGTACGCGCCCTTGCCGCTGCCGCTCCCCTCGATTCGCGCCGGCCCGCTCGGAGTCGGTTGGGTGCCTGCTACCGACGAAGTGAAATCCTCCGCAACTCTGACGGCTTTCCGCGTGCCACGGGTCTCGTTTGCCAAGGCCTTGTAGGCGCTGACCCGCCGCACCGTCACGCTGTCGGCGCCCACACCGTTGACCCGGGCCGTCGTGTCGGCCCAGCTATCCCCGACTTTCAGCCCCGCACGGGTCCAGGGGAAGAAGTCGCTCAGGAGCCCCTGGATTTGCGCCGCGGCCGAGGTGCTGGTGATCGGCTCGAGCCCAAGTGGCTTGCCCGACTTGTCCACGAAGCCGTGAAACTGCGCGCCCCGGGCGCTGTCGAGCACCGCTGCCGGTATCGGGGTGGCACTGTCACCTCGGACCGAGTCCACCACTACCCGCATCGACCTGCCCCCGGCGCTGTCGGCCAGAATCACGGTAATGAAGCTGCTGGTGGTGAATGCGATATTCTGCTTGGCCCCGCCGGCGGCGGTTGCGTCGATTTCCTGGGACAACGATTGGTCGATGCGGTACTTGATGGTGGTGGGCGCCGCGTCGGATCCGGGAAGGACCAGAACGGCAGCGGCGAGCGCGGTGAAACCGGCGGAACGTGACAGCATCTGTATCCCCATAATAGGAGGCTGTGGGACTGGAAAAGGTACCGCCAGCCACCCCCAAAACCAACAACCCCCCGGGATATCTCCGGGGGGCTGCTGCTGGTCGAGCCG
>JALYPB010000109.1 GCA_030856585.1 Gemmatimonadota bacterium
CAATGATGAGGTCGTAGGACGCTGACATGATCGCCTTGGAGAAGAAGGCGTATCTTAGCGCCGCCTGGAGCGACGGCGCTAGGCGGGGCGTGGGTTATTGACTGAGCTGCATCTCCGTTCTCACATAGAGGTACCGACCGTTATAACCGAACGGCGAGGTAATGGCCCAAGGGAACGTGAAATTGTTGTTGTTGTCGAGGTCAAGGAGCCTGGACGGGTAGGTGTCGAAAATGTTCTTCGCCCCGACCGAGATATTGACCTGGTTGAAGCGATATCCCACCTCGGCATCGAACAGGGTCTTCGGTTCGAACGTCTCTCCGACCACCCCGCCAAACTCGGCTGAGCGCCCCGAGCCATAGTATGACGCACGGCCCAGGGTATGGAAGCGGCCGGTGGACCAGTTCGCCGTAAGATTACCGCGCCAGTCCGGCCGTTCCTCGGTGATGGCCAGGGTGGTCAGCAGGTCGAGGGCGCCGGTGAAGGAGGTCCCCGTGCCCTGGAGGATCGGCGGCAGACCTCCCACCCGGCGGATCTTGTTCTGGGTGTAGTTGGCCGAGGCAGTGAGATCCAGGTTGCCGTTACCCGCGGGCAGGCGAAGATCCCCCGTTATGTCGATCCCGTCGGTCCTGGTGTCCAGCGCGTTGGTGGGGAACTGCACACCGCCGATCGTGGTGAATCCCGAATCGGCCAGAATTCGCGCGACCACGCTGTCGCCGGCGTCGTACGTCGCGCCGAGCAGAATGCGATCGTCCATCGTGATGCGAAATACGTCCACGGCGATCGTGAAGTTGTCCGTTGCGGAAAATACCACGCCGCCGCTGAGGTTTACTGACGTCTCTTCCTTCAGCGGTTGGGCCCCGAAAATCTGCGACGCTCGATTGCTCACCGGGAAGTTGCCGACCTCGACCAGGCTGCCGGCAATGAAGTTGGTGGTGACGTGACTGAACCAGCTCTGCGCCAGACCTGGGGCGCGGAAGCCCGTGCTGGCAGCAGCACGGAACACCAGCTGCTTGCTCGGCTGGACCCGGAGTGCAGCCTTGCCTGTCACCCGTGAACCAAAGTCGCTGTAGTGTTCGTACCGGCCCGCGATGTTGAGCAGCACCTGCTTGGTCAGGTCCGACTCCACCTCGACGTAGGCACCGATGTTGTTTCGCGAGTTGCTGCTGGCGTCGGTCGGGGAGAAGCCGGAAAAGACCGATGAGCCGGCCGGCGCCAGATCTCCCGGTGTGGCCACGCTGTCCTGAGACAGGTGCCCACCGTTGATCCAGGAGGCCGTCTCACCCGCCACGATCTCGTAGTCCTCTCGCCGGTATGCCCCACCGAAAGCCAGGGTGACCGGATTGCGCAGCCCAAGCTCGAGCGGCTTGGAAAAATTGAGACCCAGGCTGAACTCACCCCGCTTCACGCTGCCGGCGTCGAAGGCGGTCTGATTGGGGATTCCTGGATCATCGGCGGTGCCGAGCGTCGCGTCAGCGCCAGGTGCACAGGCTGTCACCAGGCAGGGGCCCAGCGACGGGTTGAGCGTGTTGCGCAGCCGGTAATCGAAGGTGCTTCGGCCGTAGGAGCCACCCGCGTCGACGCCCCACCCGGCCAGGCTGGTGCGAATGCCGGCGGCGCCCGAATAGTCGTTCACGTTGGGACGGAACTCGGGCAGGAACCCATTCGGGTAGATCGTCGGCCAGTTGCGGTTGTTGAGCGGCTTGCGGTAGTAGCCGTTGCCGGTGCCGACCCGGTTACTGAACCCGCCAAAGGCGTAGAACTCGCTAGAGCCGCTGGTGTTCAGGGGCATGCGGAGGTTGGCGAACGACAGCAGGTCCCGCTCGAGCCCGTCGCCCAGGTGGTTGACCGGCTGCGGCACCCCGTTGCGCTTTTGGATGATTTCGCCGGTGGTGGTGTCGACCAGGTCGTTGACGCCATTCAGGTCCACCAGGGTCCCGTCTGGAAACGCGCGGTTGGTGGCCTCGCGGTTCAGGAACTGCCCGAAGAGTCCGAGGGAACCCCGGCCCAGCTTGATCCCTACCCCGCCGCCCACGTCCACCGTGGTACCGTCGTCCGGATAGCCGCCGGTGAAGTACCGGCCGGCACTGGTGTTGAGAAACGGTGAGAACTGCCCCTCCTTCATCACGATGTTGACCACACCCGCGATCGCGTCGGAGCCATACTGGGAGGAGGCGCCATCGCGCAACACCTCGATACGTTCGATCGCGGTGGCCGGGATCGCGTTCAAGTCCACCCCACTCGACCCCGCCGGGGAGCCCAGCGGAAAGGTGTTGAGCAGTGCCGTCTGGTGGCGGCGCCAGCCGTTCACCAGTACCAGGGTATGGTCGGGCGACAGGCCACGCAGCGTGAACGGACGCACGATATCGGTCCCATCGGTCACCGTCTGCACCGGAAAGTTCACCGACGGCGCAAGCGTCGCGAGAATCCGGCTGGTTTCGGTGCTGCCCTGCTCCTGGATGTCCTCGGCGGTGTAGACATCCACGGGAACCGCAAGCTCTTCGGAGGCGGTGTGACGGCCTCTGGATCCGATCACGACATCGATCGGCGCCAGCTGAACGGTGCTCCGGGCCAGGGTGAAGTTCTGCCGGGTCTCGTCCGTCGGCGTTACCGTCACCGGAGCACTGCCTGCCTGGAAGCCGATGAGGCGAGCTCGCACCACCCGGCTTCCAGCCGGCACGCCGCGGATCGTGTACTCACCCTGATTGCCCGAGGTGGTCCTGAGGCCGGTGCCATCGACGCTGATCGAGGCATTGGGAAGCGGAGAACCGCCGCTGTCGGCCACAGTGCCCCGGAGAGTCCCCTGCGCCAGCAGGGGTGTTGCCGTACTACCGATCACGAGCGCGTAAGCCATCGTGCGAACGATGTGTCGTATCACAGGTCCTCCACGTGACGCGGTTTTTCCGGCCGGCAGGCGGACCGCCAGCGCGGACAACGAATGGATGCAGAGTGCAAGTGCAGAGCGGTGTTTCGGGTAGTTACTTAAATACGGCCCGAAGATGAGAGCGTCAAGCACCTGCTCAAAGAAGCTTTTGACATCTGGGGCGCCGTTCTGCACATTGGCGATGGCATCCGCCCCCTCCGCTGAAACCAACAGCGTTCGATCGCACCGTCCTCGCTCGAAGGAGAAGCCCCATATGAGCGCTGGCATTCGTCTGGGTATGGTCGGCTCTACTCTGTTACTGGGATGCCTGATCGCCGGCATTCCGCGCCCGGCACAGGCCCAGCAGGCCGCCATCGGTGGGCAGGTTGTCGATGAAGCGACTGGCACGCCGCTGGAAGCCGCCCGGGTCCTGCTTACCGGAACCGGTCAGATCGAGACCACGAACCGCGAGGGACGTTTTCTCTTTCGCCAGGTCGCCCCCGGACCTCATCAGGTGAGGGTACTGCGGGTAGGGTACAAGCCCGCCACCCTGAGCACGACAGTTGCCGCCGGTGAGACAGCGGCACTGAACTTTAGTCTGGCCGCCGCGGTGGTGCAGCTGGACGAGCTGGTGACCACCGCCACCGGCGAGCAGCGAAAGCTGGAGATCGGTAACGCGGTCACGACCATCGATGCCGCGCGGGTCGCCGAGCAGGCGCCGATCACCGAGTTCACCAATCTGATCTCCGGCCGCGCCCCGGGTGTGCAGGTCCTGAAGAGCAGCGGCACCACCGGCACCGGCACCCGGATCCGAATCCGTGGGTCCAACAGCATCTCGCTATCCAATGAGCCGCTGTACTATCTCGACGGCATCCGGCTGGAGAGCAATCCCACATCCAGCACGCTCGACATCGGTGGCTTCGGTTCCGGAATCGGGGCCGGACCCTCACGCATCAATGACCTCAACCCCGATGACATTCAGGATATCGAGATCGTCAAGGGCCCGGCGGCCGCTACGCTGTACGGGATCCAGGCCTCCAACGGCGTGATCCGGGTGACCACCAAGCGCGGCGTTGCGGGTCCACCCCAATGGAGCCTCTTCTCCGAGCTGGGCACGGTATCGGACCCACACACCTATCCGCTCAACTACTTTGGGCGGGATACCACCGCAACCGGCATCATCGACGGGTACGACGGCTTCTGCAGCATCCAGAGCGAGATCGATGGCCTCTGCACCCAGACCTCGCTACAGACGTTTCAGCCGCTCAACGAGCCGGTCAGCCGCCCGTACAAGGCTGGGCTCCGGCAGCAGTACGGCGCCAGCGTTTCGGGGGGCAGCGAGCAGGTGACCTACTATGTGTCCGGCAGCTACGAAAACGAGATCGGGCCATTCCGCCTGCCGCAGGCCGAGTTCGACTCCGTGGCCTCGGTCCGCGGCGGCATCGTGCCGGACAACCAGGTGCGGCCGAACGCACTCGAGAAATTCGGGCTGCGCGCGAACATTGGCGCCAACGTGTCGAAGACCTTCGAGCTGACCAGCTCGCTCGGCTTCTCGACCAGCAACACACGGTTCATCGAGAACGACAACAGCTTCCTGACGGTCAACGGCAGTGGCACCGCCAGTGGCAGCCTTCCGGAAGACAATCGCGGCTGGTTCTTCATCCCGGCCGAGCTGTTCGCCGAGCTGGCCAACCAGAAGGCGAACCGGTTCACGGCGGGCATCAGCGGTACCTGGCGTCCGCGGGAGTGGCTCACGGCGCGGGCGGTGGTCGGCCACGATCTCGTCGATCGCACCGACCTGCAGTTCTTCCCCACCGGTCAGGTGGCCGCCTACCTCGCCAATCGGGATGGCGTCAAGATCCAGAACGCCTTCGACATCTCGCAGACGTCGATCGATCTCGGGGCCTCCGCCCGATTCCGCCTGACACCGGTCATCGGCTCGCGCACCTCCGTTGGGGCGCAGTTCTTCCGCGACCTGGCCAACGGCACTTTCGCCAGCGGGCGCGGGCTCCCGCCGGGATCCGGCACAATCAATGGGGCGAGCGCCGTCGAGGCCGCCGATACCACCGTCGAGGCCCGCTCTGTCGGGACCTACGTCGAGCAGGAGCTCAGCTTCAATGAGCGGCTCTTCGTCACCGGTGCGGTGCGTTTCGACGACAACAGCGCCTTCGGCCAGAACTTCGATGCAACCCTGTACCCCAAGGCGAGCGTCTCCTGGCTGGTGTCCGATAAGCCGGGTGGCTCGCTGAACACCTTCCGCGTCCGTGCCGCCTTTGGCGTCTCGGGCCAGCAGCCCGGAACGGCCGACGCGCTCCGCATTTACAATTCGGTCCCCGGCAAGCGGGCCGGCATCGGGACCACTGGAGTGTCGTTTTCGAGCCTGGGCAACTTTGATCTCAAGCCGGAGCGGTCGCGGGAGTTCGAGGCCGGGTTCGACGCCGGACTGTTCAATGACCGCGTGTCGGTGGAGTTCACGTTCTACAGCAAGCTCACCCGCGATGCCCTGATCTCACGCGATATCGCCCCGTCGCTGGGCGCGTCGCAGTCCCAATTCGTCAACCTCTCACGCATCCGGAACCGTGGTGTGGAGCTGGCCATCAACACGCGAATCATCGACAGCCGCAGTGTGGCCTGGGATCTGACGCTGAGCGGCTCCACCGCACACAACAAGATTTTGGAGCTGGGCGAGGGCGTCAGTGACATCTTCGTCGGCTTTTACCAGCGGCACGTGGGCGGCTACCCAGCGGGAGGGTTCTGGGCCCCCACCCACACTTTTGCCGACGCCAACAGCGATGGCATCATCGACCTGACCGAGGTGACGCTGAGCGACAGCTCGGTCTTCCTGGGCACCGCCATCCCCACCCGGGAGGCTTCCCTCAACAGCCAGCTCGCCATCTTCGGCGGGCAGGTGGTGCTGGGCACCCAGTTCGACTACCGGGGCGGCCACAAGGTGGATAACTCGCTCGAGCAGTTCCGCTGCTTCTCGGTGCAAAACTGCCGGGGAAACTACGACCGCTCCGCCCCGCTTGATGAGCAAGCGAGGGCGCAGGCTCTGTTCCTGCCGGGTGGCGGGAATTCGGTGGCATTCCTCGAGCCCGGGTGGTTCATCAAGCTCAGGGAGCTCTCGCTCACGTTCTTCGCGCCGGATCGGTGGGCTCGCGCTTTCCGGTCTAACCGGCTGAGCCTCACGCTGTCGGGCAGAAACCTCTGGACCATAGACGACTACTCCGGGGTCGATCCCGAGGTGAATGCGTTCGCGCAGGACAACTTTGCTTCGTCGGACTTCGAGTCGCAGGCCCAGGTTCGCTACTGGACCGCGCGTCTCAACGTCGGCTTCTGAGGGAGTGCCATCATGATCATCTCACTTCGCTCCCTCCGGGCTGCCGCCCTGCTGACCCTGATTCCGCTGGGAGCCTGCGGCCTGCTCGATACCGATCAGCCCAACATCATCGATCCCGGTGAGATCAACTCCCCCGAGGGCGCCATGGCCCTGCGTGAGGGCGCCATCGCCGACTTCGCCTTTGCCAAGGACGGTGACGGCACCCAGTTCGATGATGGATTGATCCTGGCCGGGGGGCTGCTGGCCGATGAGTTCATTCACTCCACTACCCCGCCGTCGCAGCAGGAAGTCGACCAGCGAACCACGGCCCTCATCAACCCCACACTCTCGGATGTCTACCGGAACCTCCACCAGGCGCGCCGGGGCCTCGAG
Organism: Gemmatimonadota bacterium; assembly: GCA_030856585.1. Classification (GTDB taxonomy): domain Bacteria; phylum Gemmatimonadota; class Gemmatimonadetes; order Gemmatimonadales; family GWC2-71-9; genus CAVVWJ01. The sequence goes on from JALYPB010000109.1 coordinate 6,573, forward strand.
GTGGCCGCCGCCGCCCTGCGCCAGTTCCTCGTGTCTCCGGATGACACGCCCGATATCGCCGAGACCCTGGCGCTGGCCGGGTTTACCTACGTGTACTTCGGCGAGACTTTCTGCTCCGGCGTCCCGTTCAGCCGGGTGAGCGGGGACAGCCTGATCTTCGGCGTACCCGAAACGACCGTGCAGATGTTCGAGCGGGGCCTGGCCGCGTTTGACGCCGCACTCGCCGAGCCGGGACTGGCAAATGACGATGGAACCATCACCAACCTTGCGTCGGTGGGACGGGCCCGTGCCCTGGTCAATCTGCGACGGTTCGTCGAGGCCGCTGCCGCGGTGGCTGTCGTGCCGACCGAGTTCGTGTACGCCACGGAGCACGCCGAGTCTCCCCTCCGGCTGCAAAACGCGATCTGGTCTTATACCAATCAGGGGCTGTGGTCAGTGGCTGACGTGGAGGGAGGTGTCGGACTACCCTTCTTTTCCGCACAGGACTCGCGGGTACCCGCCGACACCCTGGACAACGACGGCGACGGCGTCGCTGATACCGGGCTGGACTTGATTACTACGCAGGTCAACCTGTTCAAGTACCCCGACGCCAGCGCGGACGTCTCGGTGGCTGATGGTGTCGAGGCCCGGCTGATCGAGGCCGAGACCCAGCTTCAAGCCAATGATCTCGGGGGCATGACGACGACGCTTAACGATCTACGGGTGGCGTTCCCCGACCTGGCATTGGACCCGCTCGTGGCGCCCGGCACCCAGGCAGAGGGAGAGGACGCCCTCTTTGCCGAACGGGCGTTTTGGCTCTATGCCACGGGCCACCGCCTGGGCGACATGCGCCGCCTGCTCAGACCAGTTGCCGTTGGCGGGTACGGCCGGGCGGAGGACACAGTGTTCCCCAATGGCGCGTACCACAAGGGAGGGAGCTACGGATCGGACGTCAATCTCCCGATTCCGATCGAAGAGCAGAACAACCCCAATTCGGCGGGGTGCATAGACCGTAACCCATAGCGCATCAGTACACGGTCACGCTGGAGTGATCGAGATCGTTCTCCAGAGTCCAGGTGATCGTCTGGCCCGGCAGCACCAGTATGGTCTCGGTGGTGTAGGACGCGCCGGCCACCGGCAGTGCTCTCAGGCGGACTCCGCTTCCGGTATTCAGCCGCTGGGAGGGAAAGGCCAGGACGGTGGTACCGAGCGAGGTGACCATGCCCAGCCGCTGGGGCAGACCGCCCGCCAGCAGATAGACCGTGATATCGCTCCAGTTGTGGTTCTCGACTTCGACCGAGACTTCGGATCGGGCGGGGGCGGGATTCCTGGAGGAGAACAAGCCGCAGCCCAGCGCACTCGACGCCAGGGTGACAAAGCCAAGGACGAAGCGAATCGGGACCAGGGAACCTCCTCGACGCTCAGGGCGCGGCGGCTTGAGCGCCTTGCCTGGTCAGGTAACGGCGGTACCAGCCCAGGTAACGCTCGAGCCGGTCGCGCTGGTAGCTCGGCTTCCGGATCTCGTGATACTCACCTGGATATATCACCAGCTCGGTTTCGCGTCCCAGACTCCGGAGGGCCTGGTACATCTGCTCGGAGTTGAGCAGGGGGACGTTGAAGTCCCGCTCGCCGCACAGGAACAGCGTAGGCGTCACGATCCGGTCGGCATGAAAGAAGGGGAACGAGACCCGGGTGTAGGCCTCGGGGTTCGCCCAGGGTAAGCCCAGTTCCGCCTCGTACTCCCGGACGTACTGGTCCGTGCCATAGCCGGCAAGGGCATTCGACTGCCCCGCCCCGCTGATAGCCGCCTTGAACCGCTGGTCGCGTGCGATCACCTGGTTGGTGAGGATGCCGCCGTAGCTCCAGCCGCCTACGCCGAGCCGCGCGGGATCCGCTACCCCGGCGGCAACCGCGTAGTCCACGGCCGCAAGCACATCCTGACCATCCTTGTTACCCCAGTCGGCCCAGATCGCGCTAGAGAATTTCTCGCCCCGGCCCGAGCTTCCTCGCGGATTGGCGGCAACCACGGCATACCCCTCGGCCGCGAGCAGCTGCCACTCGAAGTCGAACTCATTGGAGAACTGGTACACCGGCCCGCCGTGAATCTTGAGCACCGTGGGAACCCGGGTTCCTGCCCGGTGATCAACCGGGCGCATCAGGAATCCGTGGATCGGCGTGCCGTCCTTGCTCTTGAATGAGATCTCTTCCACCGGAGCCAGACGGACTCCGGCCAGCCACGCATCATTCTGCCGCGAGAGACGCCGGAGCCCCTCACCTTCGATCGCAAACACCTCGGGTGGCATCGCCGGCGTCCCCGCCAGCACGGCCACCTTCCCGCCAGGTCCAACAGAAAAGTCGCTCACCAACCCGCGGCCCCGGGTAAGCTCCGTGATTTTACCACCAGCCGCCGGCACGCTGGCCACGCCTGTCACCCGGTCCTCCTCCAGCAGAAAGAGGATCGAGGCGCCGTCCGGCGACCAGGCCGGTGAAAGGGCGTTGCGATCGAGGGTCGGGGTCACGACCCGGGCCGGACCACCCGCAACCGGCACGACCGCAATCTTCTGCCCCGCATAGTAGATCAGCTTGAGCGGTCCACCCTGTACGTACGCCAGCTGCTTGGCGTCCGGGCTCCACGAGGGCGCACGGCCACCCCACTGGGGATCCATGTCGGGACCCTCGAAGGTCGTGAGCTGCCGTGGCGACGCACCGACACTGGCTTCCACGACGTAGAGGTCCCAGTTGTTGGTTCGATCGAATTCCGGACGGCGCTTGCTGATGAAGGCGATCGAGCGGCTGTCAGGCGACCATGAGGGCCACACCTCGTTGTACGCTCCTGGTGTGAGAATCTCTGCTTTCCGGTTGGCCAGATCGAGGAGGTAGAGGTGGTCCCGGCGACTATCGAGGTACTCGGTCTCGTCCTCCTTGAACTGGAACCGGTTGACTACGATCGGCGGAGGCGTCGCCTTGCGGGTTGTGTCCGGGCTCGAGCCGGTGGAATCGGGATCGGGATCGCTGGCGATAAGGGCCAACCG
>JALYPB010000017.1 GCA_030856585.1 Gemmatimonadota bacterium
CTTGCTGTCCGGAGACCATGCGTAGTCCGACACGCCGCCCCGGAGGTCGGTAATCCGCTCGGCTTCCCCACCGGTGCGGTTCAACAGCCAGACCTGATCTACCTCGTGCGGATCGTCCCGATCGGACAGGAATGTGAGATAACGTCCATCGGGACTCCAGCGGGGGCTGGCCTCGCTCGCCTTGTTGGACGTAAGCCGCACACTCCGGGCGCCGTCCCAGCTCGTCATCCAGATGTCACTGTTGGCCCGATCCTCGGCGGTGTCAGGCAGGGAAACCGTATAGGCGACCCAGGCTCCATCGGGCGAGAGCTGGGGATCGCTGACCTCTCGAATGCGGTACAGGTCGTCCAGCTGCAGTGTACGCTGCGCTGTCGCCTGCCCTGTGGCTGCGGGAGCGAGAAGGACGCTCAGGAACGCAATTCGGTGAAGTGCAGTCAAGACCACGTCGAAGCTCCTTGGTTACAGCTCAGGGACGCTTATAGACAACACCACCCTTCATTACGAACCCGACCTTTCCGAAGCTTCGGAGGTCTGTGAGCGCGTCGCCTTCAACGGCAATGATGTCGGCATACTTGCCCGGCTTGAGCGAGCCGATGCTGTCCGTCCACTGCATGAGATCGGCGGCTGAAATCGTCGCGGCCTGGATCGCCTGCATGGGTGACATACCGTACTTGACCATGTACGGAAGCTGCATCGCGTTGAGCCCGTGGGGATAGATCCCGCTGTCGGTCCCGTACGCCACTTTGACGCCGCGCGCAACCGCCTTGCGGAAGCCAACGCGCTGGATCTCCGTAGTCTCGGTATTCTTGCGCAGAATATCCTCGGGCCATTTCTGCTCCCGCCCGACGCTGTCGGTGTAGTCGCCGTTCCAGATGTCGGCCACCAACCAGGTGCCGTGCTGTCTCATCAACGCGATCGCCTCATCGTCCATGAGCGAGCCATGCTCGATCGAACGGACCCCGGCCCGCACCGCCCGCTTAATGCCCTCCGCACCGTGCGCATGTGCAGCCACGAAGGTGCCGTACTCTGCCGCCTGCTCCACGGCTGCGCGGATCTGATCTTCGGTATACTCCGACACACCGGGCTTGGTGCCCCGGGTGAACACCGCGCCGGTCGCGAGAATCTTGATGAAGTCCGCCCCCCCATTCAGGATCGCGCGCACCCGCTCGCGCACTTGATCCGCGGAGTTGGCGACACCATAGCGGAAGGATCCCGGGATGCTCACGTCCGGTGCCGCTCCCACCAGCTCACCGGCTCCGGTGGACACCGTCACGTAGGCGCCCGCGACCTTGATCCGGGGGCCGATCACACTGCCGTCGTTGATGGCATCTCGAAGGGCCACGTCCACGAAGGCCCGGTAAGTCCCGACGTCGCGCACGGTGGTGAACCCGGCCAGCAGCGTGGCCCGCGCGTTCCGAACGCCGCTGAAGGCCTCCTGCGCCTCCGAGCGCTCCAACGGCAGGAGCACGTCGGCACCCGCCGCGTCACCTACAAGATGCGCATGACAGTCGATAAGGCCGGGAAGGACGGTATACCGCGACAGGTCCACCAAGCGAGCTTCGGTCGGAAGCTTGGCTGAGGCCGGCAGAACTGCCTCGATCCGGGTACCCCTCACGAGAAGGACCTGATCCCGGCGCACCTCGCCGCGTTCCACATCCACCAGCCGGCCGGCGCGGATAGCCGTCAGACCCTGTGCGGCCGCCGCCGAGAGGGGCGCGACGGTCACCAGCGCCATCACGGCGAGCCGTGAGGAGAACCGCGTCATGGGAACTCCGGGGATTGTCTGAAGAAGGTAAAGCCCCGCGGGGGGGAGCTGACCCGCGGGTGTGCGCAATATATCGCTGGACTTCTTGGAGGGCGAACCTACTCTTTGGGCTTGTTCACTTCGACCGTGGGCCGGTTGACTTCCTTCTTTTCAGTTCCGACGGTGGGCACGGTAATGGTGTCCTTGACGGTGCCGGTCTCCACGGTCGGGGTGTTGACCGTATCCGTTTCGGTGCCGACCACAGGTTTCTGAACCTCATACTGCCCTTCACCAGTCTTCTTGCATGCGCTGAGCGTTGTAAGCGCAGCAACAGCGATTACCAGCGTGAACTTGTTCACGAGCGACCTCCGCAGGAGAGACAACACAAATAGATGGGGTTCCGTGCTGCAATCTCGCTAATCGCTGTATTGGGGGCCGTGTTCCCGATCACTGTGTTAGCCCGGCGCCGCGGCGGGCGCTGGGGCTCCGTTTTTCCTCAAATTCAATGTAGACGATGTTGACATCTTTGTTTGTAACTCATTATTTAACAATGTTTTCTACATTTTCACGCTGGCCAGAAAGTGGATAGCGACTTTAGTCACCGTGCGGCGATGCATGGCCCTAGTAGACTGCAATGCACTGCGTTACTCAACCCTGACCGTGAGGTACTCATGAATCATTCGCGCCGATCACTGGCTCTCCTGCTTCTCCTGACCACCGCTGGCTCAGGCCTGGCAGGGTGCGCCCGCAACGCGCAGCGTGGACTGGTAATTGGTGCAGCGGGGGGTGCCGTGGCGGGTGGGATCATCGGCAAGGTAGCTGGATCGACCGCCAAGGGGGCCATCATCGGGGCAGCGGTAGGCGGGGCGGCGGGAGCCATCATCGGCGATCAGATGGACCGGCAGGCGGCGGAGCTGAAGCAGAATGTGAAAGGCGCCAAGGTCGAGCGGGTAGGGGAAGGCATTCAGGTGACGTTCGCGTCAGGCTTGCTCTATGATTTCGATTCCGACGCGGTAAAGGCCGAGTCGAGAACCAATCTGCGGGAGCTGGCGAAGAGCCTGGACAAGTATCCCAATTCCGATCTGCTCATCCTGGGCCACACCGACAGCGTAGGTACCGCGGAGTACAACAAGACCCTCTCGGTTAAGCGGGCCGATGCGGCGGCGGAGTATCTCATCTCCCAGGGCGTGGCGCGCTCCCGGGTTGGAACCGGTGGACTCGGTGAGGAAGAGCCGGTCGCTTCCAACGACATCGAAGCCGGCCGGAGCCAGAATCGCCGGGTCGAAGTGGCCATCTACGCCAGTGACAGACTCCGGAACGAGGCCAAGCGGAAGGCGGGAGGGTAAGCGGGGCAGCGGGGCGGGTTCCCCGGAACAAGCAACCCTCCGACTGGTAAACCGGAGGGTTGTTGCTGCAATGCTGACCCGCTTACCCGCTTACCCGCTTACCCGCTTACCCTCCCGCCTTCCGCTTGGCCTCGTTCCGGAGTCTGTCACTGGCGTAGATGGCCACTTCGACCCGGCGATTCTGGCTCCGGCCGGCTTCG
>JALYPB010000047.1 GCA_030856585.1 Gemmatimonadota bacterium
GGCTTCCTCTCATCCGCTCATAAGACGTCGATCTGCTCCCGGTGAGCTGATTTCCCTCCGAGAGCGTGCCCTCTGGGGGGAAATCTAATTCGGTCGTGGGCTCCCGATAGCCTCTGGCGCGGGTCTCCTGCGGGTCACCTTCCAGCCCGAGTCCGCTGAAACACCACCTGACCCCGCACGATTGTCACGTCGGCCCGGCCGGTCAGCTTGCGCCCGGTGAAGGGCGTGTTCCGGCTCTTGGAGTAGAACTCCGACGGGTTGACGACCCAGTCCGCCCTGGGATCGGCGATGAGCACATCGGCGGGAGCGCCGGCCGCGAGGGTGCCGCCCGGGAGATTGAAGATGCGCGCCGGCATGGTGCTCATCCGGTTGACCAGGTCGGGCAGAGTCAGAAGCCCGGGGACTACGAGCTCGCTGATGGCCAGTCCCAGCGCAGTCTCCAATCCGATGATCCCGTTGGGCGCGTTGTCGAACTCCCGCTCCTTGGCGTCGTAATGATGTGGAGCGTGGTCGGTGCAGATCGCGTCGATGGTGCCATCGCGGAGCGCCTGGCGGATGGCTTCCCGATCCTCCGGCTCGCGGAGCGGCGGGTTCATCTTGGCGTTGGTATCGTATCCCTCGCAACGCTCGTGGGTCAGCGTGAAATGATGGGGACAGGCCTCGGCCGTAACCCGAATTCCCTGCTCCTTGCCGCGGCGGATCAGCTCCGCGGATCCCCGGGTCGACATATGACACAGATGCATGTGTCCGCCGGTCAACTCCGCCAGCAGGATGTTGCGGGCGACCATGATCTCTTCGGCCGCGCTCGGTATGCCCTTCAGGCCGAGCCGGGTCGACACGATTCCCTCGTGCATGGCGCCACCGGCAGCCAGCGTGGGATCCTCGCAGTGGTCGGCCACCGGGATCCCGAATGTGCGGGCATACTCCAGCGCGGTGCGCATCAGGTGGCTGGAGACGACTGGCTTGCCATCGTCGCTGACGGCAACGGCGCCCGCCCCGACCAGCTCCCCGAACTCGGCGAGCTGCTGTCCTTTCTGACCCAGTGAGATGGCCCCGATGGGATAGACCCGCGCCTTCCCGGCACGCTGGGCCTGGCTCACGATGAAACCGATGGCAGCCTGATTGTCCGTAACCGGATCGGTGTTGGGCATGGCGCAGACCGCGGTGAAACCTCCCGCAGCGGCGGCCATGGCGCCGGTGGCCACCGTCTCGAGCTCCTCCTGGCCCGGCTCGCGCAGGTGGACGTGGAGATCGATCAGCCCGGGCGTGACGATCCTACCCATGGCATCGAGCACCAGTGCGCCGTCGGGTGACCCGATATCGCGGCCCACCGCGGCGACCTTGCCGCCCTCGAGATAGACATCAGCGACGCCGTCCGTACCGCGCGACGGATCGATGACCCGCCCACCCCGTATCAGGATCGGCTTCATCGGTCCCCTCGCTCCGCTCGGGGCAGAGCCTGCCCTGAGCTTGTCGAAGGGCTCTCGTCCCCGCCCTGAGCCCAGTCGGGCGATCCGCCCGCCAGCAGGTACAGCACCGCCATGCGCACCGCGACACCATTGGTCACCTGCGGCAGGATGACGCTATGCGGACCATCGGCCACGTCGCTGTCGATCTCGACACCCCGGTTCATCGGTCCGGGGTGGAGGATGATCAGATCCTTCGGCGCCCGGGCGAGCCGCTCGGAGGTGACACCGAATACCCGGTTGTATTCCCGGAGCGACGGGAGGAAACCGCCCTCCATGCGCTCCAGCTGGAGCCGGAGCACGTTCAAGGCATCGGCCCACTGAATCGCGTCCTCGATTCGGGGGAGGATGGTGACACCGAGCTCCTGAACATTGCGGGGGAGTAGCGAGGCTGGTCCGCACACGCCCACTTCGGCGCCGAGCTTGGTCAGACCCCAGATGTTGCTGCGGGCCACCCGGCTGTGGAGAATGTCGCCGCAGATGGCGACCTTCAGGCCCTTGATCCGCTTGAAGCGGTCACGCAGCGTGAGCATGTCGAGCAGGCCCTGGGTCGGATGCTCGTGCTTGCCGTCGCCTGCGTTGATCACATTGGACCGGATCCGCTGTCCCAGGAACTGGGCCGCCCCGGAGGATCCGTGCCGGATCACCACCATGTCGATCCGCATGGCCTCGAGATTCTTGGCCGTGTCGACCAGCGTCTCGCCCTTGCTGACCGAGGAGCCGGCTACCGCCACATTGACGGTGTCGGCCGAGAGCCGCTTCTCGGCGAACTCGAACGAGATGCGAGTGCGGGTGGAAGCCTCGAAAAAAAGGTTGACGATCGTCTTGCCTCTGAGCGCCGGCACCTTCTTGATCGCTCGCTCGCTCACTTCCTTGAACGGCTCCGCCGTATCGAGAATGAGCTCGATCTGCTCCGCGCTGAGCGGCTCGAGGCCAACCAGATCCTTGCCGAGACTGGGAGCGCTCATGGCGCGTCAGCCTCCCCGCACTAGCTCAACCGCATCGCGGCCGTCGAGCTCGGTGACGAATACGTCCACCCGGTCCCTGGGGCCGCTGCTGACGCTGGTCCCCACAATGTCGGCCTGAATCGGAAGCTCGCGGCCGCCCCGGTCGATCAGGACGCACAGAAGCACCCGCTTCGGGCGGCCGAAGTCGGCAAACTCGTCGAGCGCCGCGCGAACGGTCCGGCCGGTGTAGAGCACGTCGTCCACGATGACGACGGTCTTGCCATCGAGATCGGGAAGGCTGGTCTCGCCCACGACCGGCCGGGGGCCGATGGTCTGGAGATCGTCTCTGTAGAGGGTGATGTCGAGCTTGCCGCAGGGGAGGTTCGAGCCTTCGGCGGCATCGATGACGCGCTTCAATCGGTCGGCCAGCTCGACGCCCCGGCGCTGGATCCCGACCAGGACGAGCTCGTCGGTGCCCCCGCTTCGCTCGACGACTTCACTCGCCATGCGCGCCAGCGTGCGGCCGAAAGCGCGGTCGTCGAGAAGAGGCGTACGGGATGGCATTGAGGCGGGAAGCTAGCGGGAGCGACGGAAGGGCGGAAGAGGCAGCTCCCAGTGGAGTCCGCCTCCCCACTGTCCGTTATGCAGGGGCGTATCAGGGCACGGCGACTGTCACGGCTTCTGGATCGAAAGTCTCCTGGTCGGCTGCCTCATCGTGCCCGTAGCCAACCTGAAGTGTCCCGGTGCCCGCAGTCCCTCCGGTCACGTCGAACTGAAAGTTGTGACCGGCCACCCTGGCGACCGTGGCGAGTGACGTGGGGTTCAAGGTGAGTCCCCCGAAGTGGGTACCCTCTACCGGGCCCAGATCCTGCTCCTCGGCGTTGAAAAACTTGATCCTGACCCGCACGGTCTGCCCGGCAGTGAAGGTATATGGTGCGCTCGCGGCGACGTTGTTCACCAGCAAGTTGTACGTCACCGGCGTGTGGTCGGTGAGCGATGGTGCCTCGGTGTCGCCGCATCCGGTGATCGTGGCGACGCTGAATACGGCGAGCAGGGTACGAACGATGGTCATGGAGATCCTCATGGATGGTCGGAAAAGCGGAGGGCGGCCCGAAGGGTGCGAGGAGCCCCGGGGTTGATGAAGCCGGAGGCGCGAATCTCCGGGTACTTCGCGTCGAACACGTTTTGAAGCTCGAGATCGAGGACAGCGCCAAGCGCCCCAACCCCGACGGTCGTGCCGGCATCGAGCACAGCATACGAACGAGTCTCGACCCCCGGCTCCCCGATCGGCGTGAAGGGGCCGGAGAATCGAACCGACGCCCGGGTGGAAACCTTCTGCGTCCAGGCAGCCTCCAGCCCGACCCGTCCCAACCACTTGGCGACGTTGGGCACCGGGTCACCTGGCTCGAGCGGCTCGATGTGAAATGACGGGCGGATCGGCTTTTCATCCGGACCGAGCGAGACATCCGAAAGGATCAGCGGACTGGAACCTGAAGCGGAGGTGTGTTTGACGCGGGCATCGTTGACGGTGCCGTCAACTGTGAAGGCCAGCCGCTGGGTGAGCCGCACCTCGGCATCGATATTGACGCCCTGCCTCAGGCTCTTCCCGGTCGGCAAGACCTCCCGGGTCACCGGATCCTGGATCCGCTCGTGCGACACGTCCAGGCGAAACAAGGCGAGCTGCGCAGTGAGCGAGGTACCGTCGTATCGGGCACCTACTTCCTTGCTCCAACCGCGGACCGGCTCCAGCGAGGGATCGGAGATGACGCCCGGTGCGCCCCGAAAGCCCTGGCTGAGCGAGCTCAGGAGCGACCACCCGCCACCGACGAGGTATCGCGCGCCGAGCTTCGGGCTGAGGATCAGGTCACTCCCGCTCCTCCAGGGTGTGCCGGCCACGCGGTCGAGGCTGCGGTAATGAATCCCGTCGGCCCGGGCACCCAGATCGAGTGCCACGTGCGAGCCCACCAGAGTGCGCCACCGGACGAACGCGCCGCCGCCGAAGTACCTCGCGTCGTATCCCTTGGTGGCGCTGACTCGAGTCCTCTGCTGGGTTCCGTACAGGTCGTAGCGGTCGAAGTCAGCCCGGCCATCCAGCCCGGCGCTGAAGTCCCCTCCGCCGATCGAGCGACTCACCTGGAAGCGACCCCCCAGCGCCGTGCGGCGATCTTCCTCGTCGCTTTGGTTGCGGAGCCCGTCGTCGGGAATGGTGAGAAAGACGCCGGAATGAACCCGCTGGACCCATGCGGTTGCCTCGACGCCGGTCTCCCCGGCGACTGTGGTAAACCGGCCGTGTGCGATGCCGCGGTACGCTGAGCCGCCGTCCGTCTGGTCCATCGCCGCCTTGAGTGACCCGGCGTTGTACTGGTCTACCGTGACGAATCCAGGGGAATCCCAGTTCGATCCGTACAGCGCCAAGCCACCTTCGAGGCGTCCCGAGCCCACCCGGCGCCAGCCGCGCAGCAACCCGTTGCCCAGCCAGTAGGACGAGTTGTCTCGCCACCCCTGTTGCCGCCGACCCTCGCCCGCGGCGAGAAACCCGCCATTATCACCGCGCTGTCCCCCTCTCAGCCATCCGCCCGCGTCGCCATAACTGGATCCGGTAACGCTGCCGGACGTGCGGCTGGCATCGGCCGCCGTGAATACTTCAACCACACCGGCGAGGGAGAAATCACCGTAGAGCGGGCTGGCGGGACCCGTAATCACGCGAAGCGAGCTTACGCCCGCCGGAGACAGGATGCTCCAGTCGGAATAGCCCTCGACGTGTCCATGGACCGGCAGGTTGATGGGAACGCCGTCAACCACGAGGAGGACGTCGGAGGAGTGGTCAGAGGAAAACCCGCGGATCACCACATCGGACGCGAACCCCGGCCCCTGCCCCTGTTCGTGTACCTCCACCCCGCTGGTCCGCCGGAGCAGATCATAGGCGTCAGTGGCAAAGGTTCGGCGCAACTGCGCAGGCGAAACCTCGATGGTTGTCACCGGTGGGGCCGCGGCTTTGGGGCGCTCGGCCGTCACGGTGATGGCCTCCAGCTTCCGTACCTGTTTGACGACGGGTGCGGCTGCCGAATCCGGTGTCTGCGCGCTCGCTGCAGCCCAGAGTGGCGAGAACGCCAGGGGAATAAGAAGAGCGACAGCGGTACCGAGCACGCGTCGTCCCATGAAAGGCATCATGCGTGTGTCCTGTGGGTTTTCGGTGCAGGTAACGAGAGCGTTCCGGGCGCGAAGGCCCGGATCCGCACGGTCACTGTATCCGACTACTCAGGACAGGAGGGGTGGAGCGGTTGCCGGCGGAAGGAGATCGGAAGGAGTGCCGGCCGGGACGAAGCTGATGCCGGCAGGCGGGGCCACGTGGAGATCAGGCTGAATGACTGCACTGGCAACGGTAATCGGTTGAGCGTGCGACGCCGTGCCGGCGGTGTTACAGGAACCAATGCACTGACAGCTCTGCGAGTGATCCGCGTCGGCCGGCGTCTGGTCATGGTGCTGGTGATCGGCAACCGCCGCCGCCTTGACCGGACAGGCGTGCAGCCATTGCACCGCACTCCCGCCGACACCGGGGGCGAGGAGTACCATGGCCAGGGCCATGGCTCGGCTGCGGTGGAGGAGCGTGAACATGACGAACAACATACGAAACGGAAGGCTCGAACGGAAGGAGGTGCAGTTATCACCACCCGAACTTTTCACCACGAAGGACACAGAGGGCGCCTCTTGTCGACCGAGCTCACGACATCGCGGATGCAACCCTTTGGGTACACTAAAGCCCGGCCCTTCCTGCGCGATCCCGACGGCACGTAGCCCATCGTGATCGTGCTGGTTGCTAGCGTGGCGGATTCGTTCTTGAGCGCGGCCTCGACCACTAATCCCGCTGCAACTGATCCACCCGAGTTCAGAACGGAAATCTGGACGAGGAAGCCATGCCGCTGGGGGACAACCGAGTCGACCTGAGTAACGATCGCCGGTGCAGACGAGTCACCGATGATGGCTTTGTAGAGTATGGACCCCGCCGACCCCACCACGAGCACCAGCCCGATGGCAGCAACGACCCATGACCAGACGGGTATCTCGCCGGCTTTCTCCTCAGCGGCTCCGGTCGGCCGCCTGTCACGACTCCGGCGGACGACGCGACAGCGCGCGGATCTCACTGCGCAAGCCGGATATTTCCTCCCGGAGGGCAGTCAGTTGTTTGGCCCCCGCCAACTCGGTTTCGTCGTTCTCCGCGTCGCGGCCGATGAACCAGGTGGCGAGGGCGGCCGTGGCATACCCAAAAACCGCGAAGGCGTACAACGCGAGGAAGAAACACAGTATGCGGCCCTCTGC
>JALYPB010000051.1 GCA_030856585.1 Gemmatimonadota bacterium
GCACCGGGTTCAGCTGCAGGTGGGGCACATCGAGCGCTACAACCGGGCGATTCGGGCGGCCGAGCCCTATCTCGACGGGCCCCGATACATCGAGAGCCTGCGGCTGGCACCCTTCCAGCCGCGGGGAACCGACGTGGCAGTGATCATCGACTTGATGATCCACGATCTCGACCTGGTGCTGCACCTCACCGGCAGCGTGGCTACCGAGGTTCGCGCCTCGGGCCTCCCGGTCCTTTCCCCCCACCTGGACATCGCCAACGCCAGGGTCGAGTTCGCCAACGGCGCCGTAGCCCTGGCCACCGCGTCGCGGGTGGCGCGGGAGCGCATCCGCCGGCTTCGCCTGTTTCAGCCCAACGGCTACTTCTCCCTCGATCTCGCCACCGGCAGCGGAGAGTTCATGCGGGTGCGGGCCGGCTGGCAACCGGGCACCGGCCGGGAGCTGGCGGACGTCGTCGAGCGCATCGAGCTGGCGGCGCCTGAAGCCGATGCACTGTCCCTCGAGCTCCAGAGCTTCGTGCACGCGGTGCGAGGCGAGCGCGACGTGGTAGTCCGGGGCGAGGAAGGGCGCGCGGCCCTCGAGCTGGCATTGCGGGTTGCCGACGCGGTCCGAACCACGCCCCTCGCGGCCACCGCTCACTGATGAGTGAGCGGGGCACGCCGAGCATCTTCATCTCCGCTGGCGAGCCGTCGGGCGATCTCCACGGGGCCGGTGTGGTCCGCGCACTCCGGGAACGCTATCCAGGCGCCACTATCGAAGCGCTCGGGGGGCCGCAGATGGCCCAGGCCGGTGCCACGCTCCGCTATCGCATGGAGGGGCTGGCGGCGTTCGGGCTGGTCGAAGTGGTCACCAAGATCCGGGCTCACTATCGCCTGCTGCGGGCGCTCCAGAACGACTTTAAGGTGGGGCGCTACGATCTCGTGATTCTGGTTGATTATCCCGGCTTCCACGTCCGGGTGGCGGAAGCCGCCCACGCCACCGGCACCAAAGTCCTGTATTACATCGCGCCGCAGCTGTGGGCCTGGCGGCCAGGGCGGGCGCGGCGGCTGGCCGCTGCGGTGGACCGGCTCGCCGTCGTCCTCCCGTTCGAGCAGATGTTTTTCGGCGGACTGGGAGTCCGAAGCGAGTACGTCGGACATCCGCTGGTTGACCGTGGCCCCTGGCCGACGCGTGAGGAGGCTCGGACCCGACTCGGAATTGCGTCCTCCAGCCGGGTGCTCGGCATCTTTCCGGGAAGCCGGGCGCAAGAGATCGGGCGTCTGTGGGAGCCATTCCGGGATGCCGGACTGAGGCTGTTGAGAGAGGGCCTCTGCGACCGGGTGCTGGTGGCAGGGATCCCGGAAGGCCAGTACCCGAACCCTGGAGCGGTCGAGGTCCTGCGAGGAGATCCGGTGCCTCTCTTCGCCGCGGCGAACGCGGCCCTGGCCAAGTCCGGGACGACCACCCTCGAGGCGGCTCTCGCGGACACACCCATGGTCGTGGCGTACAAGGTCCACCCCCTCACCTACGCCATGTTCCAGCGAGTCAGGACCGTGAAGTGGATCAGCCTGGTCAACCTGGTTGCTGAACGCGAGGTGGTGCCAGAGTTGCTGCAGGAGCGCGCCTCGGCGAGCGAGCTCGCGACTGCGGTGGGGCCGTTGCTCAAGCCCAACGATCCTCACACGCTGGCTCAGCGCGAAGGACTGGCGCTGGTGCGCGAGCGCCTGGGGGAGGCCGGCGCAACGACCAGGGTCGTGGCGTTGGCGGCCGAGCTCCTGGAGCCCGGCGACTGAGGGTACCGCCTTCCTTCGCCCGTGCGGTTGCGGCGCCGGCTGTCCGTGCCCTGGCGTCATCCTGGCGTATCAGCGTGACACACGAGGAGCGCTGGCGGGTGCTGCGCGACACCAGGCAGCCGCATGTCTTCCTCCTGTGGCATGAGGTTTTGCTCCCGCTTCTTTGGCAGCACCGACACCAGGGTGTGGCCATTGTGGTGAGTGAGGCGAGAGACGGCCAGTACTTGTCGGACCTGGCCCAGTCACTGGGGTATCGCACTGTTCGCGGCTCGAGCACCCGGGGCGGGGCTCGTGCCCTGCTGGGCGCCGTGCGGGAGCTCCGAGCGGCCGGAGCGGTCGCCTTCACGCCCGATGGCCCACGCGGGCCACGCCGGGAGCTCAAACCGGGCGTGGTGGCCGCCGCTCAGCGAGGGGGTGCCGCAATCGTGCCGATTCACGCGGAGGCCGACCGTGCCTGGCGATTACATTCATG
>JALYPB010000073.1 GCA_030856585.1 Gemmatimonadota bacterium
GGGGTCTCCTCCGGATCGAGAGGCTCAAAGGGCAACGGCGGGGATGAGCGGGGGCGGATCAGAGGCTGGAGCACCAGCCAGAGGGCCACAATACCAACCAGGATCGCCGCGAGCGCCTCGCCGGCCATCAGTCCTCGATGTCGGCCAGAGCGCGCCGCAGCCGGTCCAGCTCCTCGGGACTGACGTGAGCTCCCGTAGGCGACGGGGGAGCAGCCGACGCGCTCACCGCAGCGGCGACGACCGCCTTGCGGCGAGTAATAAACAAAGCCAGTCCGGCGCCCGCCGCCGCAATCAACCCGCCCGGCAGCAGGTAACCGGTGAGGTTGATGACCCCCTCGGGCTTGGGCGCCATGAGCGCCTTCTCGCCGTACTTGTCCACGAACGCGTCCAGGATTCCCTGAGCGTTTTTACCGCTATCACGCAGGGCAAGAACCTCTCGATGCAGCTCGGGAGAGTAGGTGCAGGTGAAATCGGTGGTGCGGCAAGTGAACACATCCAGGGTGCAGCCGCAGCTGCAGGCCAGCCGCTGCTCGATGGCCTGGATCTCCGCCTCGTCTCCGCGGATGGCCGTCGGTTGCCGGGGCCGGCCCACCACGCTCGGATCCCGCAGAGTCCCGGTTGCACCCCGACCCGACAGAGAATCCTGTGGCGCCTGCAGGCCGGCGGCAGCAAGCGGCGGCCCCACCAGCGAGGCCGCGGCACTCGATACCCCCAGCAGCAGAAAATGCCTCCGGGAAAGCTCGGGACGGCTCTGATTCAAGCTCCGTCCTTCCCTGACCCGACCAGCTTCACCTCGTACCCGGCCTGGACCCGGCGCGGAACCGATCTCGTGGGTCCGCCGCCAGGCCACATGGTCAGGATGCCCCCGAGCGCCAGGACAAACCCACCGAACCAGACCCACCAGACCAGAGGATTGATGTTGAAGCGGTACACCGCCTCCTCGGTTCCGTCGACCGACCCGGCATACACGATGTAGACGTCTTCCTGGAGGTTGCTGCGAATGCCGACCTCGGTCGAAGGCTCGAACGTGGGCCGCTTGAAGCTGTCCACGTGCTGCCGTTTCTCCGAGGTCATCAGGCCGAGCGACTTGCCATCCTTGGCAACCTCCACCGTGGCGGCGGAGACGATCCGGTTGAGCGCCTCATACTGCGAGATGCCCATGTGGGTGAACCGGTAGCGGTGTCCGAATGGACTGGTCATCTCCGCCGAGTCACCCGGCTTGAGGGTGGCCTCCTGCTCCCGCTTGAACGCCATGCCGGCAAAGGCAACGAAGTAGATCAGCACCGCCACGTGCACGATATACCCACCGTAGCGCCGCCGATTCCGGCCGATCAGGCGGCCGAAGGCCAGCGGAATAGACTCGCCATGCATCCGCCTCCGGGCTCGTACCCCCCGATAGAACTCCTGCACGATGGTGCCGGCGACGAATCCGGCGAGGGACAGCGCGACCGTGGCGTAGAAGTCCCGCACTCCGACCGCGAGAAGCGCCCCGAGGGTGATCAGCCCGGAGATCACGGGGGCGATGAACTGCCGCTGGAGGTTGGCGGTGGACGCCTTGCGCCAGGCGATCAACGGACCCACACCGGTGAGGCCCAGCAGCAGCAGACCCAGCGGGACGTTCACCCGATTGAAGAACGGAACTCCGACCGTGATCTTGGTGCCTCGCACCAGCTCGGACAGGATCGGGAATAGCGTTCCCCAGAGCACCGAGAAGGCAATGCCCACCAGGAGGAGGTTGTTGAAGAGGAAGGCTGCCTCACGGCTGACCACCGACTCCAGCCGCACGTCAGCCTCGAGCAGGTCCCACCGGGTATACAGCAGGGTGAACGAAAGGACCGCCACGATCACCAGGAAGGCGAGAAAGAAATAGCCCACGTTCGATTGCGTGAAGCTGTGCACGCTGGCGATGACGCCCGAGCGGGTGATGAAAGTGCCGAAAATGCTCAGCAGGAACGTCCCGATGACTAGGCTGAAGTTCCAGCGCTTCAGCATTCCGCGCTTCTCCTGGATCATGACCGAGTGGAGGAACGCAGTCATGGTGAGCCAGGGAAGCAGGCTCGCATTTTCCACCGGATCCCAGGCCCAGTAGCCACCCCACCCCAGCTCCACGTAGGCCCACCACATGCCCAGAGTGATCCCTATGGCCAGAAACAGCCAGGACACCAGGGTCCATTTGCGCATCGCGTGGATCCACCCGGTATCGAGCCGCCGGGAGAGGAGCGCGGCCATGGCAAAGGCGAACGGGATGGTGAGGCTGATGTAGCCCAGATAGAGCATCGGCGGGTGGATGACCATGCCCACGTTCTGCAGCTGCGGGTTCAGCCCCCTGCCATCCGCCGGCGTGAAGGCGAGCCGCTCGAAGGGATCCGCAGCGAAGATCATCACGCTGACGAAGAAGGTGATGACCGCCGCCGTCACCCCGGCCACGTACGGCATCAGGTACGCAAAGCGCCGCGACGTGAGGAGCTGCGCTGCCGACGCAAACAAAGAGAGCACCACCGCCCAGAAGAGCAGTGATCCCTTCTGTCCGGCCCAGAAGGCCGAGAAGATGTAGGCGTTGGGGAGATTCCGGGAGGTGTAGGCGGCGACGTATTCCATGTTGAAGTCGTGGGAGATGAGACCCTTCCACAACGCCAACGACGCCACAACCAGACACCCCGATATCGCATAGACCGAGCGGACTACCGACGCGCTCAGGTCCGGACGGCCCTGCCAGCGGCCGGAGAAGGACAGCAGGACACACCAAAGACCCAGCGCGAACGCAGCCCAGAGCGCGAATTGACCCAGAAGTGTCATGGACGATCAGGCCTGGGGAACGGCCTCATAGCGGGAGCCACATTTGGCGAGTACGTCGGTGGCGCGGATGACGCCGTCCCGCCCGAGGCGGCCTTCGACTACGACTTCGATGTCACTGGCATCGGTGAAGGTATCCGGCACGAGACCATGGTACGTGACGGGGTAGGTCGCTATCCCGTCTGAGACCTGAAAGTCGATCCGCCTCGCATTCCCATCGCGCCTGACTGATCCCGGGACGACACGGGCTCCCACCTTGAACCCGACATTCTCGACGAACGTGGAATCCGCCGCGGTCTTGCTAGCCAGCTCGGCCGGCGTCAGGAAGTAGACCCCGGTCTCCTTGACCCCCTCGGCGATCAGGAAGCCAACGCTTCCGACGATGAGCGCGGCACCGACGAGGAACTTGTGACCTGCCTTCATCAGGGACTCCGTGGCGAGTGCGAGAAGGAAATATAATGCGAATCAGCGCGCGCGCGCCCAGGCGAGCGTGGCGGATACCGCTCTCCGCCATCCGGCCAAGGAAGCCTCCCGGTCGCGGACATTCATCTGTGG
>JALYPB010000117.1 GCA_030856585.1 Gemmatimonadota bacterium
TCGATGAGGTCTACCTCACGCAGCAGATCGGGGCGCCAGCTCGGCGCCTCGACCGCGATGCGCCCATCCTCCGGCTTGGATACGAGGGTCGCGCCGATGGCAACGAGGTAGCCCTCCACCGCCTGCCAGGGAATCTCTATGCCCAGGACCTGATTCACCCGCGCCGGGCGGAGAAAGATGCGGGGCGGATTTGTCGGCCCCGGCCCCACGTCAACCGGTGACCCGGCCAGCTCGCCCCCTGCGGTTGCTCCGATGATCTCGATGCATCGTCTTACGGCCTCGACGCCGCCCCATCGGTCGATGCCCCGCTCGAAGCGGTAGCTCGCCTCGGTTGATAGCCCCAGAGCGCGGCGGGTCCGCCTGATACCTGCGGGGGTGAAGTAGGCGCACTCGAGGATGACGTCCACCGTCTCGGTGGTGACTTCGGTGGCACTGCCGCCCATCACACCGGCGATCCCGATAACGCCCCCGTCGTCGGCGATCGCCGTCATTTCCGGTGTGAGCTTGCGCTCCACGCCGTCGAGGGTGACCACGGTCTCGCCCTCGCGGGCCCGCCGAGGCACCACGCTCGGCCCCCGGAGCCGGGCGATGTCATATGCGTGCATCGGCTGATTGAGCTCCAACATGACGTAGTTGGTGGCGTCCACCACGTTGTTGATCGACCGAACACCGGCCGACTCTAACCGGCGGGCCAGCCAGTCGGGAGACGGACCGATCTTCACGCCCTTTACCACGGCGGCGAGGAACCGGGGGCAGCCTTCGAGGTCCTCGATTGCCGCCCGGACGCCACCGACCTCGGCGCTGTTGCCCACTCGCCGCACTGGCGGTACCTCGATCGTGGGCGAGCCCGGAATGACCGGAAGGCGGAACGGCACCGCGTACGAGGCAGACAGCTCCCGGGCAATCCCCTTGTGTCCCAACAGGTCGGGGCGGTTGGGGCCCACGTCGACTATCAGCCGGTGGTCGTCGACCGGAATGGCCTCCAGCAGCCGGGTGCCCGCGACACTTTCGGTCTCGAGCTCCCAGATCCCATCGCCATCCTGACCGAGGCCCAGCTCCCGGGCGGAGCACAGCATGCCCTCCGATGTCTCACCCCTGAGCTTCCGCTTTTCGATCCGAAGGCCCCCCGGCAGCGTGGCGCCGATCGGTGCGAAGGGGTATTTCCGTCCCGCCGTCACATTCGCCGCGCCGCACACCACGTTCCGCCGCTCGGTACTACCGTCGTTGACCAGGCAGACCCGCAGGCGATCGGCGTTGGGATGCGGGCGCACTTCCTCGACCAGGCCGATCAGCACATCATCGAGGCCGGCATGGAGTGGCTCCACGGCATCTACCGGGGCGCCCAGCATGGCTAGACGCTCGGTGACATCCTTGACGTCGAGACGGCGACGGAAAAAATCCTCGAGCCAGCGTAGGGAAACGTTCACGACTTCTGCCCCGCTGTCCCGCCGCCCCGCTGACCACCCGGCACGAACTGTTCGAGAAACCTCATATCTCCGTCATACAGCAGCCGGATGTCCGGAATGCCATGCCGCAGCATCGTGATCCGGTGCGGGCCCATGCCGAAGGCCCAGCCGGTGTACCGTTCTGGATTGACCCCGGACTGCTCGAACACGGCAGGATGCACCATGCCACAGCCGAGGATTTCCATCCAGCCGGTCCCCTTGCACGCCGGGCATCCGCTGCCATGGCAGAGCTGGCACTCGACATCCATTTCCGCCGATGGCTCAGTGAAGGGGAAGAACGAGGGCCGGAAACGAACCTTGGTACTGGGCGAGAAAAACCGGTGCGCAAAATGGACCAGCGTGGCCTTCAGATCCACGAAGGAGATTCCCTCGTCGACCGCCAGGCCCTCGATCTGGGAGAAAGCGGGTGCGTGTGACGCATCGAACGGATCGTTGCGGTAGACCAGCCCCGGGATGACCAGCCGCAGCGGCGGGGACGACTCGAGCATGGCCCGAATCTGGACCGGAGATGTGTGGGTCCTCAGCAAGAGTCGCCCACCCTGCTTGCCCTCGATCGGCGCGCCATCCACGTACAGCGTGTCGTGCATGTCCATGGCCGGGTGGTCGGGGGGGAAGTTGAGCGCGGTGAAGTTGTACCACTCGGTCTCGACCTCCGGACCCACCGCGACGGTGAAGCCGAGACCGCGGAAGATCTCGACGATCTCATCCACCACCCGGGTTACCGGGTGCTCGCCGCCGACCCAGCGGCGGCGGCCTGGCATGGTGAGATCGATCCCGGCCGACTCGCGGCCGCGCTGCTCCGATACAAGGACTTCCCGTCGGGCGGCAAATGCCGCCTCGAAGCTGGCCTTAAGCTGATTGACGGCGGCCCCATATCCCTTCCGCTGGTCGAGCGGGAGCGACGGCACCGATTTCAGGGCCTCGGTGAGTGCCCCATTCTTGCGGCCCAGCACGGCAATGAGCTCGGAGGCGAGCTGGTCCACGCTGAGGCGGGCTACCCCGTCCAGCCGGGGTAGCAGCGCATCGAGTTCGGGATAGCCGGTTGAAGTGGGCATCAGGCTCGGAGATAGTGATGGGGTACGGCGATGGGGCCGCCCGCCCAGTGCGAACGGCCCCATCCGGGCTGACAAGTGGTGGGCCGTTCGGGCCCACATCTTATTTCTGGTCGGCGCTCTTGGCCATCTCGGCGATCTTGGCAAAGGCGTCGATATCGTGCACCGCCAGATCGGCCAGGACCTTACGGTTGATCTCGACACCCGCCTTCCGCAGCCCGGCCATGAGCCGGCTATAGCTCAGCCCCTGCATCCGCGCCGCCGCATTGATCCGGGTGATCCAGAGCGCACGGAACTCACCCTTCTTCTTGCGGCGATCGCGGTAGGCATAGCGCATGGCGCGCTCGGCCGTCTCCTTGGCGGCCTTGTAGAGCTTGCTCCGGCCACCACGCGCACCCTTGGCGGCCTCCATGATCTTTTTTTTGCGGGCGTGGTGGGCAACGCCGTTCTTGACGCGGGGCATGGAATATCCTTACGCCTGGAGGAGACGGCTGACGCGAGGGAAATCCGCCGAGCTGACGAGATCCGGCTTCTTCAGCCGATTCTTCCGCTTGCGCGACTTCTTGGTCAGGATATGGCTGTGATTGGCATGCCAGCGCTTGAGCTTCCCGGTTCCGGTTCTCTTCAGGCGCTTCATAGCGGCACGCTTGGTCTTCATCTTCGGCATTTTATCTCCTCAACTCGCTGCGCTCGTCTCGGGCGGTTACGTCGTCAGCTGTCGTCCGCCAGTTCCGCTCTACTTTCCGCCTCTGTTCCTACCGCCTCATCATCTACCGCCGTACCGCCTTACCGCCGTATCGCCGTACCGCCCTCC
>JALYPB010000077.1 GCA_030856585.1 Gemmatimonadota bacterium
GTCACGGATATTTTCAGGGATTCAACCGTCCGGCGAGCTGCACATCGGCAACTGGCTGGGCGCGGTGCAGAACTGGGTGAACCTGCAGCGCAGTTATGAGTCCCTGATCTGCATCGTCGACCTGCACGCCATTACCGGCAAGTACGACAAGGATACGCTTGCCCAGCGCACTCGCGATATGGCCATTGGCTGTCTGGCCGCGGGAATCGACCCAGGGCAAGCGACGCTGTTCGTCCAATCGCACGTGCCCCAGCACTCCGAGCTCCAGTGGCTCCTGAACAGCGTCACCCCGCTCGGCGAGCTCGAGCGGATGACGCAGTTCAAAGATAAGTCGCAGAAGTTCGAGAGCGTGCCTGCGGGGTTGCTCAACTATCCGGTCCTGATGGCGGCTGACATCCTGCTGTATCGCGCGGATCTGGTACCGGTGGGAGAAGATCAGGTTCAGCATCTGGAGCTCACCCGCGAGATTGCACGGAAGTGGAACGCCGAGTTCGGGCGGGGAGAGACCTTCTTTCCCGAGCCGCAACCCATCCTGACGGAGGCCAAACGGATCACGGGGCTGGACGGCCAGGCCAAGATGTCCAAGAGCCTGGGTAATACCATCGGGCTGCTGGACACCCCGGACGAGATCTGGCAGAAGCTCCGGCCGGCCAGGACCGACCCGGCCCGGGTCACCCGGAAGGATCCCGGGAACCCGGAGGTATGCAACATTTATCATCTACACCAGTATTTCTCGCCTCCGGAGACCGTAGCGCTGGTTGCGGAGAACTGCCGGGGGGCCAAATGGGGGTGCCTCGACTGCAAGCGGGTACTGGCCGATAATATGATCGCCACCCTCGCGCCCATAAGGGAGCGGGCGTTACAGCTCCAGGAAGCCCCGGAACTGGTAGACGAGATCCTGGCGGATGGCGCCGCGGCAGCACGGCGGCGCGCCTCCGAAACGATGGGGGAGGTGCGGGACCGGATGGGTTTCCTTCGGGCTCGCGGCGCACTACCTGTGCTCGACGTGCTGCGGTAACGCGGCTGGTCCCGGGCTTTCCCCTACTGTGGCGGATTTCATGGAGAAGATCATCAAGGCGGCGGTCGAGCGCGGCGCCTCGGACCTGCATATCAAGGCGGGGGACGTTTTCCGGGCACGCATCAACGGGAAGCTGGTGGCGCTCACCAAGCAGCGGCTGACGCCGGATCAGACCAAGGCCATCGCCCTGAAGCTGATCAGCAACGACGAGGACCGGGCCAAGATCGAGCGGCTCCGCGACTTCGACTGTTCCTGGGGCATGCCTGGAGTAGGCCGATTCCGGGTCAACGTGCTTCGGCAGCGCTCCTCCTTCATGATCGTCATGCGGGTCATTCCGTTTACCGTGCCCACGATCGAATCGCTTCGTCTGCCGGACGTGCTCAAGCAGATAGCCGAAGCCGATCGGGGCCTGGTGCTGGTATCGGGGGTGAGCGGCAGCGGAAAGAGCTCGACCGTGGCGGCCATGGTGCACCACATCAACCGGACCCTGCACAAGCATGTGGTCACCATCGAGAACCCGATCGAGTTTCTCCACCGTGACCTGAGCTGCTCCATCACCCAGCGGGAAGTCGGGGTCGACACCGAAAGCCTTGCCGTCGGGCTTAAGGCCGCGCTGCGCCAGGACCCCGACGTCGTCGTCCTCGGAGAAATCGCCGACGCCGCCACCATCGATACCGCGCTCAAGGGAGCTGAGACCGGCCATCTCGTGATCGCCACCAGCACCACGCCCGATGTAGTCACCACAATCGAACGGCTGATCGCCACCCTGCCCGCCGAGGAGCGGGAGATCGGCCGCCTGCGCTTCTCCGAAGCGGTGCATTCGATCATCTCTCAGCAGCTACTCCCCCTGAAAGACGACAAGGGCAGGGTGGCGGCGGTGGAGGTCATGCTTGCCACGCCCGCAGTACGCGAGTACCTGAAGGATCCCAAGCGCACCGCACAGGTCAACCGGCTCATGGCAGAGGGCCACAAGGAGCTCGGAAGCCAGACCTACGATCAGCATCTGGATGAATTGATCGAAGCCGGTCAGATCACCGAAGACACCAAGCGGGCCGCGCTCGCCACCGCAGCCCAGCCGCTCGTCAGCTCCAAACGCGCCAGGCAGGCCTGAGCAGCGACCGACCGTGCCCTCCCTGAAGGCCATTGCCCTCCAGGTTCTGGCGCTCCCCCGCGAGGCCGGAACGCCGGAGGCGGCCGAGGCCCGCAGGCTGGTAGCGGCGTACCTCACCGGCCTCGGTTACAACGTGGTTTGGCAGAGTTTTACCTTCGCTCCCTCCAGCCTTCGTGCGTTTCCCATCTTCGGTGCCGGGCTTGGCGGCCTCGCTCTGGTGCTCTTTCCGTTTCTGGTGTCCGGAAGCCTCCCGCCCTGGGCCGCGGCCGCTATGTGGACGACCGGGCTGCTGGCACTGGCGATCGTGGCGACCGGTGTCGGCCTGGGATGGGTGCACCTGGGCGAGGGACTTCGTGAGGATGCCAATCTGATCGCGACGCGAGGCCAGTCGTCGCCCAGGCGGTGGGTGGTTGCCCATCTCGACTCCAAGGCCCAGGGCCAGTCTATGGCTGGGCGGCTGGTAGCGGTCTGGGTGGTAGGGCTCGCTATCGTGGCGCTGACTGCGCTCGCGCTTGGCCGGATCGGAGGGGCGTTGTCGCCGGCGCTGGCCGGTACCGGGGCGGCAATGGCGGTCCTGGCCGGCTTTCTCGCGGGACGGGGCCGTCTCAGAGGGCGGTCACAGGGCGCCCGGGACAACGGGACCGGTGTGGTTGCCGCCTTGGCCGCGGCAGCGGCACCGAATTCGTCCGTGGGTATACTCATCACCGGCGCGGAGGAGTTCGGGCTGGTGGGAGCCCGCGTTTTCGCCAAGCTCTCGACCGCTCTGACCGACACCGAGTTCGTCAACGTCGACACTGTGGACCAGGAGGGGACGCTGTACCTGGTGAGTCACGACGCGGGCGGGGAGCGCCTGGCCCGCGTGGTGGAGCCGCAGCTTCTGGCCATCGGGCTTCCCATGAGGCGTCGCCGCCTGCCGCTGGGCATCTTCGTCGATAGCGCGCCGCTGGCACGGGTTGCGCCGGCAATGACCATCGGACGGCTGACATGGCGCACCTTGCGATGCATCCACACCGAGGCGGATACGCCTGACGGGTTATCGTTTCGCGCTGCCGAACAGGTAGGTAAGGCCATCGCGTCGAATTGACGTTTCCCCGGGGTCACGATAGGTTTGCCCGAGGATTCAGGAGCCCCGCAAGGGGCTCTTTGTTGTTTCATCAACGGAGCCGACATGTTCGACGAGAAGACCACCTGTATGGTGGTCGTTGGGGCACAATGGGGAGATGAGGGCAAGGGTAAGCTCGTCGATGTGCTGGCGGAGCGCGCCGATTTCGTGGTCCGCTATCAGGGCGGCGCCAACGCGGGGCACACCGTGGTGATCGGCGACAGCCAGTTCGTGCTCCGTCAGATACCATCCGGCATCCTGCATCAGAGCGTCACCTGCGTCATCGGTAACGGAGTGGTGCTGGAGCCGGAGAACCTGTTTGCCGAGCTCGATCAGCTGCGGGACCGGGGCATCGATACCACTGGCCGCATATTCGTCTCCGACCGTGCCCACCTCGTGCTTCCCTACCACAAGCTGCTTGACGCCGCCAGCGAGCGGAGTCAGAACCTGGGCACCACCGGCCGTGGCATCGGCCCCGCCTACGAGGACAAGTACGGGCGCCGCGGAATACGGGTGACCGATCTGCGCCGGGTGGAATGCGCTCAACAGCTGCTTACCGAGCGGGTGGAGCGGGCCAACCGGCTGCTGGCCATGATGGGAAGCACCGAGCGTGCCCGATACGAGGACCACGTTGAGCTGCTCCAGCGCCTGGCGCCGCGCCTGCTGCCGCTGGCGGCCGACACCGGCCTCATGGTTCACCGCGCAGTCCGGGCGGGCCGCCGGGTGCTCCTCGAGGGGGCACAGGGCGCGCTCCTGGACGTGGATCACGGCACGTATCCCTACGTGACGTCGTCCAATACGACAGCGGGAGGTGCCGCGGTGGGAGCCGGCATCGGACCAACTGCGATCAACGGCGTGCTCGGCGTAGTGAAGGCCTATACCACGCGAGTCGGGAATGGTCCGCTGCCTACCGAGGCCGAGAGTCCGTTCGGCGAGCGGCTGCGCGAGCTGGGCGGTGAGTTCGGCGCGGTTACCGGGCGGCCGCGGCGCTGCGGCTGGTTCGATGCCACCGTGGTTCGCTATGCAGCCAGAGTAAACGGCCTGACCGGCCTTGCCGTTACCAAGCTGGACGTGCTCGACTCATTCGCGGAGATCCCGGTCGGCATCGCGTACCAGCTGGATGGCCAGAGCTGCGAAGAGATGCCGGCCGAGGTCGAGGCGCTGGCGCGGGTGCGGCCGACTTACGAGGTCCGTCCGGGCTGGCAACATCCGACCGGTGCCGCCCGGCGCCTTACCGACCTCCCTTCCGCGGCACGGGCGTACCTCGACCGTCTGGAGGCGCTGTCCGGGGTGCCGGTACGCTATGTGAGTGTAGGGACCAGGCGTGACCAGATCATTGAAGTGTAGCAGCGGGGCGGGGGGGCAGCGGGGCAGTCTAAGGAGGGAGCAACAGTGAATCCTCAGTCGGTGGATCTACTGGTTATCGGCGCAGGTCCGTGCGGGCTGGCCGCGGGGATCGCGGCGCGGCGCGCGGGTCTCTCCTGCGTGCTCGTCGACCGTCGCACCATCGTATCTACCATCGAGCGGTATCCGCTGGCGATGACGTTTTTCTCCACTCCGGAGCGGATCGAGATCGGCGGGATACCGTTCATTGCCAGCCACGAGAAACCAACCCGGCAGGATGGGCTCATCTACTACCGACGGGTCGCCGAGCATTATGGTCTGGACATTCGTACGGGCGAGGATGTGGTAGACGTCACCCGGGCGGAGGACGGCTCCTTTCAAGTCGAGGTAGCCAGGCGCCACGACAGCAAGGCCTACCGTACCGCGGCGGTTGTCTTTGCCACCGGCTACTACGACAACCCGAACTACCTTCGAGTCCCCGGCGAAGACCTCCCTCACGTCGCCCACTACTTCGTCGAAGGTCATCCCTACTGGCATCAGCGGGTGATCGTGATCGGGGCTGGTAACAGCAGCGTCGACGCCGCGCTCGAGTGCTGGCGCGCCGGGGCCACGGTGACGCTGGTGCATTTCGGCGAGGGGTTCGATCGCACGGTAAAGGCGTGGGTGCTGCCCGACATCGTCAACCGAGTCAAGGAGGGAAGCATCGCCGTCCGCTGGCGCTCACGGGTCGAGGCGATCACGCCGACTCACATCGAAGTGGTCTCGGACGAGAGCGGTGCCGCTGACTTGCTGCCGGCCGATGCCGTGCTCGCCATGACCGGGTACCATGCCGACACCAGCATGCTGCATCGGCTCGGCGTCCCGGTAGACCCTGTCACCGGCGTCCCGGCGCACGACGAGAAAACCATGGCGACGCCGATTTCGGGATGTTACCTGGCCGGTGTGATTGCGAGCGGGAACGACGCCAACCGGTTGTTCATCGAGAATGCCCGCGGCCATGGCGATCAGATCGTGCAGCACCTGCTGAGGTCTCGCGCCGGTGCTACGCCGGGGCCGTCGCAATCTTCCGGTCCCACTGTCGCATCATCGAGATGAAAGCCTGGGCCACGCCCGGATCGAACTCGACGCCGGCGCGGTCCTGGATGTAGGCCAGGGCGCGGTCGGACTCCCAGGCTTCACGATAGGGGCGGTTCGTGCGCAGCGCATCGTAGACATCGCAGACGTGGACCAGCATGCTCGCGTACTGGGCCCCTCTCGCATCGTGCAGAGCAGGGTACCCTCCTCCGTCCAGCATCACGTGGTGCTCGTACGCCACCACCGCCGCGAGCTCCATCGGCTCGGGGCTGGCCAGTAGCATTCGGGCTCCGACAATTGGATGCTCCCGAACGACCAGTCGTTCGCTGTCGGTGAGCTTGCCGGGCTTTACCAGGATGTCCCGGGGGATGCAGGTCTTGCCGAGATCGTGCAGCAGCCCGGCCAAGCCGAGCGCCCGAACGGTCTGCCCGCCCAGCTCGAGATATTCCCCCAAGGCCATCGCGAGCACCGATACGTTCATTGAATGTGTGGTGGTGTACTGGTCGAACTCCTTGAGCTGCAGGAGCGGCAGTACCATGGCCTGCTCGGCATGCATCGCGATCGACAGCGATCGCACCACCGCGTCGGCCTCGACCATGGGAATCTTGCCGCCGTTCTGGATTTCGTTGTGCACCCAGTCCATGGTCTCCCGCTCCTCACGGAGCGAGTAGGTAACGGCCGCCGGCATGGTCGGCTCGAGCCGCAGGATCTCGAGCGGACTTTGGCCCTGTCCCAAGGTGACCTGGCCATAGCGAATCGGCGACTCGCCCATCTGCCATATGTCCGCGCTGGATCCCTGCCGAAGTCCCAGCCGAATCGCCAGGTGAGATAAGAACCGGCCGAATTGATCGACGTCGACCGGACTGAGCATCTCGATCCGCTCGACACCGGCCTTCACGAAGCGGCTGCTCCACTCCCAGCTTTCCAGCTCGTGCACCACCTCGGATCCAAAGACGACCTCACCTGATAGAAAGGTGAACTGAAGCTTCGGATCGGACTCCTGGAGCTCACGCAACCGCTCCAGCGCCGACTCCAGGCATCGAGTGGTGGCCGGGTGGTCGTCTCCATACAGGCTCATGGTCGAAAGCGCCTGCGTGAGCGCTGTGAGAAAGCGGACGGGATCGTTCATGCAGCCGGGCCGGCGGCGGTGCGGATCTCATGGTCGGAGTGCTGTCGCGCGCAACGCAGCACCTCGGTGGCCGTGGGATGATCACTCCAGTAGGTGGCCAGCCCGGCCAGGGCCGCGAGCAGCTCCGGGGACTTGGAAGCCAGCCGGCGACCGAACCAGCGGCGGCGGTTCTGGGCCAGGGCCAGCAGGACTGTCAATGCTGTGGGGGTGCGGGTTCGCGCCAGGATTCGGAGGGTGGGCACCTTGATCTCGGCCGGCCTGCGGGCGTCCTGGGCGAGTCCCGCCAACAGGGGTATCGCGTCGGGCGGGCAGGATTCGAGGGCGGCCCTGAGTGCGCCGCCGACAATGCCATCATCTTCGTCTCGAAGACCCAGCAGCACGCCTTCGGGCTGGTGAGCCGGCGATTCCAGCAGCAGCTTGATTCCCTCGCGACGGATGCGTGCGTCGCCATGGGCCGCATAGCTCAGCGGTGAAAATCCCTGGGGCCAGCTGCCCAGGCGACCGATCAGCACCAGGATGTTGCGCTGCAGATACCATGGAGCCTGACGAAGCCGGTCGACTGCAACGTCGCCGATACCCTGGCCCAGAGCCAGCAGCTGCTTCATCAGCGCCGCGCGAGCGGATCGATCGTCGGTGCGTCCAAGGTGATCGAGGAGCGAGTTGGCGGCCTCCATTCCCAGATGACTCACCAGGATCTCGATTGCTTCCTGGTCCGGCGGATCCTGCCCCAGCTCAGCCTCCAGACGCTCGGGGTTGGCCACATGGTTCCAGAGCGCCTTTGTGGTCTCGGTCTGAGGCGCTGCCTTCAAGAGACCGGCAATTATCCCAAGCTGGCGGCGGTTCAGCATCCCTTCGGCCGCCGCAAACACGGAGGGTCCAACGCAGTCCAGCTCGAGGGCCATCTTCACGATGATCTCGGGCTCACAGCCGCTCTGAGCGTCCTCAGTGGGATCGTCGGGTGCTTTCCGGACCATTCCCCCGAGAATGGCAGTGTACTGCTTGGGGTTTGGATCCTCGAGCTCCCAATCTCCGATCAGCCGCGCCACGTTGCTGCGGAGCGCCCCTTCCGCCTCGGCCCTGGTCTCCTTCGCCCCTCGCCCGGCGTGATGAGCAAGCTTGTGGAGCAGGTTGAGCAGATTGTGGGAGATGGTCTGATGGGAGGCCTTGGCGGCGGCCTGGAGAACTTCCATGACTGCATCGGCCGCCAGCACCTGCGAGGCACTGAGCACGAACCGGCGGCGCTCGGCCTGATCGGCTCCGGTCTCGAGCAGGCGGCGCAGGGTATCGGGGTTCATTGCCTGGATGAGGCTGGAGATCCGCTCGCCCAGCTGGTCCTGCGTCCCGCCCGCACGGCCGGACATCTCTTCGGCCACCCGCGACAGGTAGCCGAGGACCACACGGTCGTACGAAACTTCTCCGGACTTGCGGTCGATGGCCTGGGCAACAACCAGCGGATCGGCCCCCGCTGGAGAACTGCTGTCGGGCTCGCTGGTGAGAGCAAGGCGGGCCAGCTCTACCCAGGCGTCCCTGCCGTCAGCCGGCATGTCACCATTGACATCTCCGGGCATGCCTGGCTCCTGAAGGACCAGCCGGTCGAAGCCGGCGGCCTTGAGCCTAATGTGGGTCCACCGGGCTACCCGATCGAGCCGTCTTCCGAGTGGTCCTTCGCCCTGTTGTGGGTTGGTGCTAAGCGCCGCCAGCACGTCCTCGATTTCTTCCGAAGTTGCGCCGCGAGTCAACTGAACGGTCGCAATGCGATGCCGGTG
This sequence comes from Gemmatimonadota bacterium, assembly GCA_030856585.1. GTDB lineage: Bacteria > Gemmatimonadota > Gemmatimonadetes > Gemmatimonadales > GWC2-71-9 > CAVVWJ01. Next base: position 8,545 of record JALYPB010000077.1, read on the forward strand.
CAGCCGCTGCGCCAGATCGCGGAGCAGGGCATTCTTTGGATCGGTGGTGGCTGACTCGATGACCAGCCGGTTCCGCGCCACCCCGAGGACAACCGAATCGCGGTTCTCCAACAGCGAATTCAACCGCCGGGCGAACCGCTGGGCACCAGTGCGCAGGTGGGGGTGATCCCCCGGATACATCGAGCGCTTGTGGAGAACGATTGAGAACTCGATCAGGAAGTCTGCCAGCTCCCGGGACAGTGACGTGACCGGCCTGGGTTTGGCTTCAGGTTCCGGGGACGAGGAGACAGCCCCCATCTCGGAAGGCTCTTCTGATTGGCCCTTCAGGCTGGATTCTTTGCCCATCAGCGTGCCTCGTGGACGGCCTGGAATGGAGTACGGGAGAGGTAAATTGGCAAATTCCGAGCTGATGCCAGAAGCTCAGCAAACGCTTTGCCACATAGAGAGATCGGTAACCCTTCAACACCCGGTTATCAGGGTTTCCACAGC
>JALYPB010000083.1 GCA_030856585.1 Gemmatimonadota bacterium
CGTGCACCCTGGAGGAGCCCTGGCCCGGGTATCGGGTTTCGCCTTGCGCCTATGTCTGCGGTCTGCTGCATCCCCTCGTCATCGAAGAGCTGGGTCTTATCGGGCAAGGCCTGAAGTGGCACCCCGCTGCTCCCGGGCTCTTCGTTCCATTCGCGGACGGCAGCAGCGTGCAGCTGTGGGGGGACGATGATCGCGCCGACGAAGAGATCGAGCGATTCGCCCCGCGAGATCTTGCCGGCTGGCGGGCCCTGACCGATCTCAAGAAGCGGATCCGCGATGCGCTGCGTCCCGAAGGGCCGGCCGATGCGTGGATCGGGCGGGCGCCGTCCCGGAGCGAGATCGCGCGCCGCCTCGGTGGCGACAAGGACGCGATCGGCCTGCTCTTCGAATGGTCGATGGTGGAGCTGGTCGAGCGGTATCTCGATGATGAGCGGCTACAGCAGGCGCTGCTGGGGCAGGGCGTCATCGGCACCAATGCGAGCCCGGACCAGGCGGGCACGGCCTCCATTCATTTTCATCACGCGTCGGGGCGGATGGGCGGCATCCCCGGCATGTGGGGCTACATCAAGGGAGGCATGGGGCTCGTTTCCTTCCTCCTGTGCGACATAGCCCAGGAGGCCGGCGTGGTGGTGGCCGCGGGAACGCCGGTGAGACGGATTCTCCCCGGCGAGGGAGTGGAGCTGGAAGGAGGCGAGCGCGTCCGCGCTCCGGTGGTGGTCTCGAACGCGGATCCGCATGCTACGCTTCGCCTGCTCGACGGCTCGGCCGACTCGGCCTGGCGAGCGCAGGTGGAGGGCGTGCCGATTACCGGGTGCACGGTGAAGATCACCGCTGCTCTGGAGGAGCTGCCCAACTTTACCGCTCGCCCCGGGACCCTGGAGCCGCACCATTACGGGCAGGTCAACACTCCGCTCACCAAAGCTGAGTGGCGTAAGCAGCACCAGACCGCGCTCGAGGGCGACCTGCCGGAGCGGCTGTGGACCGAGCTCTACTTCCAGAGCTCCCACGATCCCGGCGTGGCGCCGCTGGGCCGCCACACGATGAGTGTGTTCGCGCAGCCGGTGCCCTACAAATTCCGGGAAGGGAACTGGGACTCCCGACGAGGAGAAGTCGCGCGGGTGGCGCTGGCATCGATCGGCCGCTATGCCGGCAACATTCCGTCCGCGGTGCTGCACATGGAGGTTATGGGCCCGCCCGACATCGAGCGACGCACCGGTCTCACCGGTGGGCACATCTTTCAGGGCGAGTGTCTGCCGCAGTACATGTGGGACAAGCGGCTCACACCGCGGACGCCCATGAACGGCCTCTTCCTCTGCGGGGCGGGCACCTATCCGGGTGGCAGCGTGATCGGAATCAACGGCCGAAACGCCGCGATGGAGGTGCTGACAGAGCCGAACGAGTGAGAGCGGTGTTCAATGTCACATCTAATTGCACTGCCGCCGGTTACCTTATTCACCGAGCCGAGGGCCAATTACCCTCGGGATGATCTCATAGTAGCTGATAACGCTCAACGAAGCCCGCAATGGCGCAAGTCCTGCCTTGGTATTCGGTTCGCCGAGGAGACCGCAAGGTCTACCACGACGACGATCAATGCCCCGTAGGTAAAGACATCGACTCCCGGTTCAGGATGAAGGGGCGGCGGTGCCGAATTCAGTGCCCCGCCTGTGCCAAGCTGCGGGCCGCATCCCTTCAGGCGGAACGTCTCGGCAGACTAATCCCCTCTTAAAGAAGTGCGCACCCTCGCGCGTCGAGGTCAGGGTGATACCCGATTGCCTCCTGGGCTGCGCCCCATACATATCGCGGCACCTTTTCCGCGCACAAGGATCTTAATGCCTGGGCCAAACCACATCCCGCTGTTTCAGTTCGGCAAGTATACGATAGAGGCGTGGGGTCATCGATCGGCAACGGAGGACGGCAGTAGCGAGATGGTGTGGAGCATCAAAGTGGACGATCTGTTGCTTGGCTCCTTCTCCGCCTCGACCGAGCTGGCCGAGACGGAGGTGGTGAAAAGAATCAAGCACTGGGTGACGCAGAACCTTCCAAAATGATACGCCTGTCAGCGCCCTGACCTTTCCTCGGCCAGGGCGCCAACAGTTCAGCGGGCCTTGGCCTTCGCTTTGGCCTTCGGTTTCCGCTTCGGATTCAGCTCTGGAAACAAACGAAGGGCAACGTCCTGAAACATCTCGGGATCGATGTCTGGGCCCACCGGTGCGGTGAGCTGAGGCTCCGCGTCGAGATCAGGCGGATCGAAGCCTTCGGGTGCGCCGACCTGAACGCTGAGCTCACTCCCGTCCTCCGGGTGTGCCCCGTTCCAGATCTCGCTGGCCCTGGGGTAGTCCTCGGGGCTGAACTGATACAGGATCTGGTGGAGTCCCCGCGCCTCGTGCTTGGCGGCTTCGGGAAAGCGCTTGTTGCTGATATCGGGAATCGGCAGGAGCTTGCCGACGTCGACGCCGGTCAACTTCTCCAACGCCTTGGCGTAGGCCACGATGTGTACTCCGCCGCGGACCAGCAGAAATCCGACACACTCCCTGGCGGTCGGGTCGTCCACCGTCTCGTAAACCCGGATCTTCCCGGCCCTGGCCCCGCACTCCAGGAA
>JALYPB010000133.1 GCA_030856585.1 Gemmatimonadota bacterium
GTCTACGCTCCGGCCACCCGAAGCCTTGCCCCGGTGCGCGCGTGGGGGCTCCGACTCTGGCCCTGGGAAGGAAAGGACCTGCTTCACGGCCTGGTCCGGGTGGAAGTGGCTCCTGCGAATGAATCGACCGAACAGGCCAACCAGATCTCACGTTGGATTCTGGCGGAACGGGCACCGGTCAGCGCGCCGGACCGGCGCTGGGACCGCCTGCTTTATGGGATTCACAGCGTCGAGCAGTATCTCAAAGCCAGGAGAGCGTGAACGGTTTCAACAGAGCATATTTCTCCCATGACTGACACGCCCCCCCTCGGCCGCGTCGTGGCCACCGAGCTCAAGCCCTCGACGCCTCACCAATTCCATTTCTGGACCGCCCGCGAATCGCCCATCGGCATCGGCGCCATTGTGCGGGTGGAGGAGAACGGTCGCGTCGTGTTCGGTGTGGTCACGGACGCCTTTGCCTACTCCGATCTGGTAACGCCGATGCACGCGGTGATCGGGGCGGACGGGGACCCGGTCGGAGCCGGCGCCGAGCCGACGGCGCGGACCGAGATCCGGCTTTTCACCGCCGCGGTGCTCCGGCAGATCCCGGAGGAGCCGCTCCAGCCGGTGCCCCTGGGCCCGGTCTGGCTCGCCTCCGATGCGGATGTTGTTCTGGCGCTTCGGATGGACGCCTACACTGGCGGCGAGCGCGCCACCGGCATTCCCGTTGGGCTCTACGCCGCCGGTGGGCTCGAGGCTCCGGTCTACCTGGACTGCGATTTCCTGCTGGGTCCCGAAGCCGCTCACCTGAACATCACCGGTGTGTCCGGTCTTGCCACCAAGACCAGCGCGGTCGAGTTCATGCTGAGCAGCATCTTCCAGACCTTTCCCGCTCACAAGGGCACCGTCGGGGCCGTCTGCTTCAACGTGAAGGGCCCCGACCTCTGCTTCCTCGATCAGCCCGCGGCGCTGGGCCAGGAGGACACCCGGCAGTACGATCGCCTTGGCCTGCTGCCGGTGCCCTTCGAGAACGTGCGATACTACGCCCCTCTCAAGCCGGACGGCGTGAACCTGAACAGCCTCCGGACCAACGAGGCCCTGACCGGCAACACCGAGCCATTGGTCTGGGGTCTGCGAGAGGTGCTCGACTACGCCGAAGTGGTTCTCAACCGCGATGATATCGATGCCAAGGCCGACGCCTTCATCGATTTCCTGTCTGAGCGAGTTGTCGGACGCGAGTATCGAGATGAGACCCTGCGAGGAAAGCCATTCCTGGTGCAGAGCTTCGCCGACCTGGACGAGTTCTTCCGCTCTATCTTCGACTTCATGGAGGCACTGGGCCGGGGCTCGGAGGTCTGGAAGACCCACCACCTCGCTACCATCCGCAAGGTGCGGAATCGTCTCAGCAACATCAGTACCCGGTCCAAGGGCCTGGTCACCGACGATGGCGTGGCGAACGATCTGCCCTGGGGTCATTTCGAGGACCGCAGCATGCACGTCATCGATGTTGCGGGGCTCGATCCGCTGGCTCAGGACCTGGTCTTTGCCCGTGTGGTCTCGAAGCTGCGCGAGCATCTCGAGCGGCGCGACCTGGGCGTGGATCACGTGGTGGTCTTCGTGGACGAGCTCAACAAGTACGCGCCGGCTGAGGGCCCGGACACCTACGTTCGTAAGATGCTGCTCGATCTGTCGGAGCGCGGCCGCTATCTCGGTCTGGTGCTCTTCTCGGCCCAGCAGTTCCGCTCCCAGGTGCAGCGACGTGTAACGGGCAACGCTGGAACCGGAATCTACGGCCGCATGGACATGGATGAGCTCGCCATGCCGGCCTACGGCACCATCTCGCCGGCTACCAAGATCAAGCTCGCGACCCTGCCCAAGGGCGAGCTGATGCTCCGCCACCCCCATTTCACCCAGCCGATTTTCGTGAAGTTTCCCCGGCCGGCGGTTCTCAATGGCCGGGAAGGGATCGAGCGCTTCCCGCCCGCGGTTGAGCTTCCGTTCGCCGACGCGGTCGCCCGGCAGATGCGCCGAATGGATCGCCGGGTATCGGCCGACGCCGTGCGCGAATTGATCGACGGTCGCCGCGAGGCCGATGTCCGTCGGGCGCTCGCCGCCACCCGCCGCGAGCGCCCCGACGATGCGTATGCGTTCTTCACCGCCTGCCTCGGACGCCGAGTGAATATTGAGGTTGCGGCTCCCCGCCGCGGGATCCCCACTCTTAAGCGGGTGGACGATCCCTACGGCAGGTAGCCGTCCCGCTGTCCCGCCGCCCCGCTGTCCCGCCTCTTAACTTCTTGCTCTTTACCGCTTTTAGCCCCATTCTCCAGCCGTGAAACTGGCCCACATAGCAGATCCCCACCTCGGCATCCGGCAGTATCACCGGCAGACCTCTAGCGGCATCAACCAGCGGGAAGCCGATGTCGCCAGCGCCTTCCGTGCGGCCATCGACGGCGTCCTTGCCGCGCGGCCCGACGCGGTGGTCGTGGCAGGAGATCTCTTCCACTCGGTTCGGCCCACCAACTACGCCATCGTATTCGCGTTCCGGCAGTTTCAGCGGCTCCGGGAGGGTCTTCCCAACGCGCCGATCGTGCTCATAGCCGGAAACCATGACACGCCACGCTCGGTCGAGACCGGCTCGATCCTGCGGCTGTTCGAGGAGTTGGGTGTGGATGTGGCGAGCGACACACCCCGCCGCCTCGTCTACCCTGAGCTCGATCTCAGCATCTTTGCCGTCCCCCACGGGAGTGTTCTCGGCGAGGAGAGACCGGCGTTCGAGCCCGAGGGAACCCAGAAACATCAGGTACTGCTGACCCACTTCGAGATCGACGGCGAGTATCCTACCGGCCATGTTGCCGCCGAGTACGGCGGAGCCGTGGTCAGTCGTGGAGCGCTGCACCTGGAGGACTGGACCTACGTGGCCCTCGGCCACTACCACACCCAGCACCAGGTTGCCCGTAATGCCTGGTATGCCGGCGCCCTGGACTACATCGGTCCCAACATCTGGGGAGAGGCCAGGGACGAGGTAGAGCACGGCTCGCACGGAAAGGGGTGGCTTCTCGCCGATCTGACGACCGGGCGGGCGGAGCGCCATGCGGTTCCGCTCGCCAGCCAGGTCCTCGATCTGGAGCCGGTAAAAGCCGACGGGATGTCGGCGGCCGCCATAGACGAGGTCATCTCTCTTCGGCTCGGCGCCATCCGCAGAGGGCTGTCGAATAAGATCGTCCGCCTTCGCGTCTTCGATATTCCCAGGCACGTGTCACGCGAGCTGAATCACACGGCCATCCGGGCCTTCAAGACCGAGGCCCTGCATTTCCATCTGGATCTGCGCCGGCCAGAGGTGCACCGAATGATCGGGCTGGGCTCGCCCGGCAGGCAGACTCTTCCCGAGCTGGTAGTCTCGTATCTGGAGCGGCGGCCGCTGCCGGCAGAGCTCGGCCGTGAGGCGTTCGTGCAGCTCGGGCGCGACCTCATGGATACTGTCGAGCGCGATCTGACGGGCTCCTGATGCGGATCAACCGGTTACACCTGGTGAATTTCCGGCAGCACGAGAACACCGAGATCGAGTTCGGTCCCGGGCTCACCGGGATCGTCGGTCCCAACGGGTCGGGAAAGACCACGTTGCTCGAGGCGATCGCCTGGGCCATGTATGGAATGCCTGCCGCCCGGGGAAGCCGGGAGACGCTGCGACGCAGGGGCGCCCCGCCGAAAGCGAAGGTCGAGGTGGAAGTCGACTTCACCCTCGGTCCGCACGAGTACCGCATCGTTCGCTCGCTTAATCAGGCGGCTCTGTACCGGGACAATGATCCGGCAGCGATTGAGAACAGCATCGGCAGCGTGACCGCGCACGTCACCAGGATCATGGGGATGACTCGCGACGAGTTCTTCAACACCTACTTCACCGGACAGAAAGAGCTCGCGGTCATGGCCGCGATGAGCGCGCCGGAGCGCGCCCAGTTCCTCTCGCGAGTGCTGGGATACGAACGGCTCAGGACCGCGCAGGATCGGCTCAAGGAAAAGCGCTCTGGGCTCCGCGCGCGGCTCGAAGGGCTCCGC
>JALYPB010000140.1 GCA_030856585.1 Gemmatimonadota bacterium
CCGCGAGATCACCCAGCGCTCGCTGGAGATCGCGGCCGACATCTGCGTGTTTACCAACCGGAATATCACGATTCTTGAACTGCCGGGAGACGGAAAGAAAGCGTGAGCGGTAAGCGGTGAGCGCTGCGCTCTCTCGGGATGAGGAGCGCTTCGGTGGATCCGTGTCCCCCGCATCCTTTCTCCCGCTGACCGCTTACCGCTCACCGCTTACGCTTTACCTTTAAGAATGACCGACGTCGCCCCTAAACCCCCTGTCGAAGCCGCACCCGGCCCCGAGCCGGTAGCGCCCATGCCGTGGCTGGAAGAGATGCCGCCGCGGCTGATCGTCGCCGAGCTCGACCGCTATATCGTAGGCCAGGAGGCGGCCAAGAAGGCGGTTGCCATCGCGGTGCGGAACCGCTGGCGGCGGGCTCAGGCGCCGGACGACATCCGAGACGAAATTACCCCGTATAACATCATCATGATCGGCCCCACCGGAGTGGGAAAGACCGAGGTCGCCCGCCGGCTTGCCCGGCTCTCCGGTGCCCCATTCATCAAGGTCGAGGCCTCCAAATTCACCGAGGTGGGCTACGTGGGCCGCGACGCCGAGTCCATGGTGCGGGACCTGGTCGACTCGGCCATCAATCTCGTGCGCACCGAACGGGAAGATGAGGTCTATCCCCAGGCGGAACAGCGGGCCGACGAGCGGCTGCTGGACCTGCTGCTTCCTGCCGGGCCGCAGCCTATGGAGAAGACGGAGAGGGCGGAGAAGACGGAGAAGACGGAAGTCACTTCGATGTTCGTTGTCTCGCCCACAGGACAGACGAAATCGGAGCACGTGCCCACCGCCGAGGAGGAGCGGCGTCATCGGTCCCGGGAGAAGCTGCGCGAGATGCTGGCCGACGGTCGGCTGGATGATCGGGAGGTCGAGGTCGAGGTCGCGCAGCAGGGCTACCCGATGATGGAGCTGATTCAGCCGCCCCAGGGCATCGAGGGACCGGACATCAACTTCACCGAGATGCTCCAGGACATGATGCCCAAGCGGAAGAAGCGGCGCACGGTCAAGGTGCCGGAGGCGCGGCGGGTGCTGGTGGACGAGGAGCTCAAGAAGCTGGTGGACATGGACGACGTGGTGAACGAGTCGCTCGACCGGGTGGAGAACCACGGGATCATCTTCATCGATGAGATCGACAAGATCGCGGGCGAGCGGGGGCAGGCGGGTGGTCCCGATGTCTCCCGGGAGGGCGTCCAGCGCGACCTGCTGCCCATCGTCGAGGGCTCAACCGTCCAGACCCGGTATGGATACGTCCGAAGCGACCATATCCTCTTCATCGCGGCGGGCGCGTTTCATGTCTCCAAGCCTTCCGATCTGATCCCGGAGCTGCAGGGCCGCTTCCCGATCCGGGTCGAGCTCCTGCCGCTGACCGAGCAGGACTTCGTGCGAATCATGACCGAGCCGGAGAACGCGCTGACCAAGCAGTATCAGGCGCTGGTGGCGGCGGAGGGTGCCGAGCTCGAGTTCACCGCCGCCGGGATCGCCGAGGTGGCGCGGGTGGCGTTCATGGCCAACGACCGGATGGAGAACATCGGCGCCCGGCGGCTGCACACCGTCATGGCGGCGCTGATGGAGGAGGTCCTGTTCGAGCTGCCGGACTATCCGGAGAAGCGGATCGTGTTCGACGCGGAGGACGTCCGGGAGCGGCTGGTCAAGATCATCAGCGACGACGATCTCAGGCGGTACATCCTCTAGCGCCGCTGTAACTTGGCGCACCTCCCAGATCGGAGTTTCAGAAGGCCTCCAGGGAAATGGACTAGTCCGGCGCGCTGGGGAACCAAGGTGCGCCAAAGGCAGGTCCGGTCTGGCTCCGGCTGAAGTGCAGCCGTATGTTAGCAGCCCGGACCCCAAGGCTCCGAAGCTATGGTAGAAGTGGTGGAACGCCTGCGCACCGTTCTGGCGGAACTCTACGCGGTGGATCGTGAGCTCGGCCGCGGAGGGATGGCCACCGTCTATCTGGCTCGGGACCTGAAGCATGGTCGCCTCGTAGCCATCAAGGTTCTGCGCCCCACCCTGGCGGAGTCGTTGGGCCCCGGCCGTTTTCTCCGGGAAATCCGCATTGCCTCCCGTCTGGTCCATCCAAACATCCTTCCAGTGCACGACTCGGGTGAAGCCGAGGGGCTGCTCTTCTACGTCATGCCCTACGTGAGCGGCGAGAACCTGCGCGATCTCATCCGCCGGGTGGGCCAACTTCCCGTGGAGGTTGCCGTCAGGATCGCTCAGGAGGTGGCACAAGGGCTGACCCACGCGCATCGCGAAGACGTGGTCCATCGGGACATCAAGCCGGAGAACATATTGCTGGAGTCCGGTCATGCGGTCATCGCCGATTTCGGCCTGGCCCGGGCGATCCACGCCTCTGCCCTGGACGACCTCAGCTCCGCCGGACTCGCCATGGGCACCCCTCCCTACATGAGTCCCGAACAGGTTACGGGGGGAGACCAGATCGACGGGCGCAGCGACGTATACAGTCTTGGCTGCGTGCTGTACGAGATGCTGGCCGGGGAGCCGCCGTTCACCGGCCCTTCGGCGCAGGCGATCGCCGCAAAGCATCTCTATCTGCCTCCCCCATCCTTGCTCACGGTGCGCCCGAGCGTTCCTCCCCCGGTGGTGGCCGCAATTAACCGGGCCCTCGAAAAGGTTCCCGGCCACCGGTACCAGACCGCCGAAGCGTTCGGAGGAGCGCTGACTGAGCCGGGGTATCCCGCTGCAGGACGGAAGTCCGGACGCAGCATGTCGGCACGGCTTCTGAGAGGTGGGGTTATTGGTGCGGTCCTGGGTTTGTTGGTAATAATGGCCATTTCGCGGCGGGCCCATGTTGTCTCTACCGCGCAGGTTGGCCTCGTCCTGATCCCCTTCGAGAACGGCTCTTCACGAGGGGACTCTCTGGGCACAGG
>JALYPB010000144.1 GCA_030856585.1 Gemmatimonadota bacterium
CCTCCCTGGATCGCGCCAGCGCGCTCCGCCACTTGGGCGTGAGCAGGGTCCACAGCCGCGGCTGTACCGGCAGGGGTCGGGACATGCGGTCAGGCGTCGAGGATGGTATCGAGCTGATGCTCGCGCATGCCGCCGGTGAGCTTGAGGAAGACGTCTTCCAGTCCGAGGTCTTCCGAGGAGGTCTGCTCCTGCAGCTGGGACATGTTGCCCGAGGCGACGATTTTCCCGCCGTGCAGGATGGCGATACGGTCGCACATCGTCTCCGCCACCTCGAGCGTATGCGTGCTCATCAGCACCGTGCCGCCCCGGTTCACGAACTGGCGGAACAGGTCCTTGAGAAGCCGGGCACTTCGAGGGTCGAGACCCACCATCGGCTCATCGACCACAATCACCTCCGGCCGGTGCACCAGGGCGCCGGAGATGATCAGCTTCTGCCGCATGCCATGGCTGTACGACTCGGTGAGCTCGTTCTTCCAGCGGCTCAAATCGAACAACTCGAGCAGCTCGTCGATCCGGTGTTCCACAGCTGGGCCCTGCTGGCCGTAAAGTGCGGCAGCAAAGCGGAGGAACTCCGCACCGGTCAGCTTGTCATACACGAATGGGCGATCGGGGATGAAACCGAGCCGCGCCTTGGCTTCGAGCGGACGCTGGTTGATGTCGATGCCCCCCACCTCGATCGTTCCGCTGGTGGGCCGGAGGATGCCCGCGATCATGCGAAACGTGGTGGTCTTGCCGGCGCCGTTGGGCCCCAGAAATCCGAAGAGCTCGCCGCTGGGAACGGCGAGATCGATCTTATCGACTGCGGTGAACCGGCCGTAGCGTTTAGTGAGCTGGTGCAGTCGGATCACGAAATCCTCCGTACAATGGCTTCGACCAGGACGCGATCTGCGTCGCGGTCAACGACGATGCGGAGCTCAGTGGGGAACCCCGTTGGGTCGGCTGGGAAGGTCTCGGCCAGAAGGGTCGCCGCCTCCTCGACCGTCAGCTGGCCCGAATCCGCGCCGACCAGCGGCGTGGCTATGGTGCCCAGCTCCCAGTCGGTTGCGCGTTGCCAGGCGGAAACCAGGGCCCGGCGCACGATCTCGCGCCCGGTCTTTGAGTCAGGATCCTGGACCACGACGTGGAGCACGAATGGGGCCGTCAGGTCTCCGCTCCCGGTCACCACGGCGGCGCCGGCTTTGAGCGGGTTGGCGACACGCCGTTGCTCGGCAAAACGCGGGCCCGCCTTCTCATCCAGGCTGGCTATTGCAGGGGAGGTCGGCCCGAGGCTCTCGGTGGCGGGTCTGACGATGGCGTCGGCCTGGGTGAGTGCGAGATCGTCTACGATCACGCTGATCACAAACGGGCGAGCTCACGGCAGCGGCGGTACATCTCCTGGGCCTCCTCGGGCAGGCTCAATCGGTCGAATATCCTCCCCATGAGGTGGCACACCTTTGCGTCATCGGGCGTGACCTGGAGGGCCCGCTCCAGTGCCGCCCGGGCACCGGACAGATCACCGAGCTGGTTCAGACACTCGCCCAGGTAGTAATAGCTCTTGCCGTTGTCCGGTTGGAACTCGAGTGCGCGGTTGAACGAGGCTGCAGCCTCTTGCACCAGACCGCGCCGCCATAGCAACAGGCCGAGCTCAAACTGGGCAGGCGCGTGGGATGGATGGAGGCGGAGCACCCGCCGGAGATCCGTCTCGGCCTCGCGATACCGCTGCAGCCGGCCCAGAATGGAGCCGCGCTGAACCAGAAACTCGGTCTGGTCAGGACTCCGCCGGAGCCCCTCCGTGAGCACGTCGACCGCGTCGGGCGCCTCTTCCAACCGGTCGAGCAGGCGCGCCAGGTGTTGCCGAGCCTCCACATGATCGGGCTCCATCTCCAACAGCTCGCGATAGGGGCGAACCGCTGACCCCGGCAATGAACCGCTCGCCAGATCATCCGCCTGCTGGAGACGGCGCTCGGCTACGCTCCGATCGCGTGGCGGCGGGGGGGCCACCCTCTCGGGCCCGGCCGAATCACCCGGGAGGGCGCCGGCCTTATCCGGTCCGCTGGACGGGTCTGGGCTGGGAGGCATTGAGCTAGGAGTCGGGAGTCAGGAGTCGGGAGCCAAGTTCCGGTGCGCCGGGGTGCTCTATGGTAGACCGCGGTGACCTAAACTGGAAGTGACCTCCAGCTCCTGATCCTGACTCCCGACTCCCGACCCCCGACTCGCGACCACGGCTCCGGTTGACCTCGCCGTCGAGTTTCGGGTACCTTTCGGGGCTATGGCTCAGGAATTTTTGGTGGTGCGCGGCGCCCGCGAACACAACCTCAAGAATATTTCCGTTTCCATCCCCCGGAACCAGCTCACCGTAATCACCGGGCTCTCCGGTTCGGGGAAGTCCTCGCTCGCGTTCGATACGATCTATGCCGAAGGGCAGCGGCGGTACGTCGAGTCCTTGTCGGCGTACGCCCGCCAGTTTCTCGGCCTGATGGAAAAGCCCGATGTCGATGCCATCGAAGGCCTCTCTCCGGCCATCTCGATCGAGCAGAAGACCACTGGACAGAATCCCCGCTCCACGGTGGGAACCGTCACCGAGATCTACGACTACCTGCGCCTGCTTTGGGCCCGGGCAGGAATTCCCCACTGCCCCAATGACGGCAGCCCGGTCACCCGGCAGAGCGCGGCGCAAATCGTCGACACCGTGCTGGGCTGGCCCGAGGACACCCGCATCGAGGTGCTGGCCCCCCTGGTGCGGGGACGCAAAGGCGAGTTCCGCGAGCTGCTCGACGACGTGCGGAAGCGAGGATTCGTCCGGGTGCGAATCGACGGCCAGACCTACGATCTCGGCTCGCTGCCCACGCTGAACCGCAGGCAGAATCACGATATCGCGATTGTGGTGGATCGCCTCGTGGTGCGAGCGGCCGACCGCAGTCGGCTCAACGATTCCATCGAAACAGCGCTGAAGACGGCCGACGGGCTGGCGGAAGTGGTGAGGTACGGCGGACAGGCGACCGACCACCAGTCCGTCGTTTTTTCGGAACGGTTTGCATGCCCGGTTTGCGGCCTGTCCTTTCCGGAGCTGGAGCCGCGCCAGTTCTCGTTCAACTCGCCGTTCGGGGTCTGCCCCGACTGCCATGGACTGGGTACCAGGCGCGACGTCAATGCCGATCTGGTGCTCGGCGATCCCAGCATCTCGATCCTGGAGGGCGTCATCCTGCCGTGGGGAGAGCCCAGCGGATACCTGCGCAAGGTGGTGCTGCCCACGCTGGCAAAGGCGTTCAAGTTCGACCTGAACGCGCCGTGGGGCGAGCACAGTGACGCGGCCAGACAGGCCATCCTGCACGGGGCACCCGGCCGGTTCAAGTTCCAGACCGACGGGGCAAGGGGCAGGGACGACTACGAGACCGATTGGGAAGGCGTGCTGCGAAACATCGAGCGACGGTATCGCGAGTCCACCAGCGATGGGGTTCGCGCTTCTCTTGAGGAGTTCATGATCGAGCAGCCCTGCCAGACCTGTGGGGGCAAGCGGCTGAAGCCGGAGAGTCTGTCGGTACTGGTCAACGGAGCGAGCATCGGCGACGTGGTGGACTTGCCGGTCGAGCGGGCCATCGATTTCTTCGAGAAGATCCCCCTGCGTGGGAGCCGAAGCGCCGCGGCGAACGGACGCCCCGGACTCGATCCCGACATTGCGGGGCCGATTCTAAAGGAAGTGGGGGACCGGCTGCGGTTCCTGCGGGACGTCGGTCTCGAATACCTGACGCTGGGCCGGGCTGCCACGTCGCTGTCGGGGGGCGAGACTCAGCGGATCAGGCTCGCCACCCAGATCGGCTCCCGGCTGGTCGGCGTTCTTTACATCCTGGACGAGCCGAGCATCGGCCTGCATCAGCGGGACAACGAGCGACTGCTTGGCACCTTGCGCGGCCTTCGGGACCTGGGCAACACGGTGATCGTGGTCGAGCACGATGAAGAGACGATTCAGGCGGCTGACCACGTAATCGATCTGGGTCCCCGCGCCGGACGCTTCGGGGGCGAAGTGGTTGCCGAAGGGACCGTCGAGGACATTCGGAGCCACCCGGACTCGCTGACCGGCCGCTATCTGCGCGACGACTTGCGGATTCCCGTGCCTGCGGGGCGGCGGGAGGCTCCGGCCAAGCATCGGCTCCGCGTGATCGGAGCCCGGGCCAACAACCTGAAGGACCTCACGGTCGACATTCCGCTGGGTCTCTTCGTGGCGGTCACCGGTGTCTCAGGATCGGGCAAATCCACCCTGGTGACAGACATTCTCTACCAGGCGCTGGCACGGCACTTCTACCGCGCCAAGGTGGTACCTGGCGCGCACACGCGCATCGAAGGGCTCGACCGGATCGACAAGGTCATCGACATCGATCAGAGCCCCATCGGCCGTACGCCGCGATCGAACCCGGCGACGTACACCGGGCTGTTCACTCCCATCCGGGAGCTGTTCACCCAGCTGCCCGACGCCAAGCTGCGGGGCTACGGACCCGGGCGCTTCTCCTTCAACGTGAAGGGGGGACGTTGCGAGGCTTGCCAGGGCGACGGGCTGGTGAAGATCGAGATGCACTTTCTGCCCGACGTCTACGTGCCCTGCGAGGTCTGCAAGGGACGGCGGTACAATCGTGAGACGCTGGAGGTCCGCTATAAGGGACGCAGCATCGCCGATGTGCTGGATCTCACGGTGGAAGACGCTCTGGAGTTCTTCGCCAACCAACGCCGCATCGCCGAGAAACTGGAGCTGCTGAACGACGTAGGGCTGGGATACATCCACCTGGGACAGGCGGCCACCACCCTCTCCGGCGGAGAGGCCCAGCGGGTCAAGCTCGCCACCGAGCTGTCCAAGCGAGACACCGGGCGTACCCTGTATATCCTCGACGAGCCGACCACTGGGCTGCACTTCGAGGATGTCCGCCTGCTGCTCGACGTGCTGCACCGCCTGGTGGACAAGGGAAACAGCATCGTCGTCATCGAGCACAATCTCGATGTCATCAAGACGGCGGACTGGATCATCGATCTGGGGCCGGAGGGCGGCGAGCGCGGAGGGCAGGTGGTGGCGGCGGGAACCCCCGAGGATGTGGCCGAGGTCGAAGGGAGTTACACAGGTCAATTCCTGCGTAAGGCCCTTCGGGGCGCAGAGTCGAAAGTCTAGGTAAAGCAGTCGAAATACTAACGTCGACGTCCTGACCTCGACGTTTTTCAATTTGACGTCTTCACCTAGACCTTCTGAGTGGGCCCAAAGCTCGGAGCCTTCGCCGACGGATCGACCTTCAGCCAGATCCACATCCCCGACAAACCGTGTCCCGGCACCCCGCAGAAGATCCGGTAGGTCCCGGTCTCCGGCATGGGAAAGCGCATGACGTCCCCAGCTTCCTGCGGCAGACCTTCGAGCACCTTGTTGGTGTAGGCCCGTGGGATCGCTGGGTCGCTGGCGGCGTTGGGAATCGGTCCGTCGCCGGAGATGACGATGGCGCTGTGCGGGGTCCCGTCCTTGTTGACGAAGTTGATCACCATGTTCGCCCTGGGCGGGACGGCCAGGGTGCCCTCACCGTTGCGGTGGCCGTTGAACGTAAAGGGCCCGGCGACAAGCTCGAAGGTCACGGTGTTTGTGGCCGCGTCATATGAAAGCGGCTGGTTCTGGCTTGAAGGGGCTGCTGAATCGCGCTGCGGTGAAGGTGGCTTCGCCACCGGATCCATGGATGGCTTGGGCAGTGGAACCGGCTTGGCCTTTGGCTTTGTCGGAGTGGCTGGCGGCGGGGTATCTACCGGCAAAACCGGGGACGCGGCGGTATCGGCACGGGCAGTGGAGTTCGAGACCGCCGGGCTTTCGACGCTGGAGGAGACAACCACAGGCCGTTCGCGGTCATCCTTGGCGCAACCGCCGAGGGCAAGGCCGGCCACCATGCCGGAAACGAGGCGGGGAAAGGGCTGGGCGGAGCGCGAACGAGACATGTATATGTCGCCTGTCGAATGAGTGATATAATCCACGGCCACGCCGGCTCAGTCAGTCCTGACCGGCGATTTGCTGAAGGGATAGCCCGGAAAGGCTCGCCGAGGCAACGCCGACTTGTGCTGCAATAACGATAGCCGCCACCCTTACCCGCGGAAGCTTCCTGTGATCCGACTCGCGTACGCATTCATCGGTCTTCTCACGCTCGTGGCCCCCGTTCGGGCGCAACGGGCCGACTCGAGTCTCCTTTCGGTCCAACGCATTTACGGCACCCGGGAGTTCCGGAGCCAGAGCTTCGGACCGGCGCGCTGGCTGGGTGACGGCTCCTCGTACACGACTCTGGAGGACTCCGAAGCCGAGAAGGGCCAGAACCTGGTCCGTTACGACTCGGAGCGGGGAGAACGCGAGGTGCTGATTGCGGCCCGGCAGTTCATTCCCCAGGGCGACAGTGTGCCACTCCAGGTCGAGGAGTATGCCTGGTCGCCTGACGCCAGGATGCTGTTGATCTTCACCAACACCCAGCCGGTGTGGCGCCTGAACACTCGAGGAGACTACTGGGTGCTGGAACGCGCCACCGGTCGCCTGCGCCGGCTCGGCGGCAGTGAAGCGAAGCCATCCACCCTCATGTTCGCCAAGTTCTCTCCCGATGGCCGCAAAGTGGCCTACGTCCGGGAGAACAATCTGTACCTGGAAGATCTCGGAAGCGGCAGCATCACCCCGCTCACTACGGACGGCTCAAGGGTCATCATCAACGGCACTTTCGATTGGGTCTATGAAGAAGAGTTGATGAATTACTACGCCGATGGGTGGCGCTGGAGTCCCGATGGGCAGAGTATCGCCTACTGGCAGCTCAAGGCCGACCAGGTGCGAGACTTCAGCCTCATCAACAACACGGACTCACTCTACTCCAGGGTGATCCCGGTGCAGTATCCCAAAGCAGGAGAGGCGAACTCCGCGGCCAGAGTCGGCATCGTGAGCGTTGCCGGTGGGCCGACCCGCTGGTTGGAGATAGAGGGAGACCCCAGAAACCATTACATCGCCCGAATGGACTGGGCCGCCGGCTCGAACGAAGTGATGCTCCAGCGGCTCAACCGGCTGCAGAATACCAATGAGATCATGCTGGGCGACGCCCGGACCGGAAAGGCCCGCACCGTCCTGACCGAGCGGGACAGCACCTGGGTGGACGTGGTCGACAACGTCACCTGGCTGAACGGCGGCAAGAACTTCACCTGGCTCAGTGAGCGGGACGGCTGGAGCCACGTGTATCTGGTATCCCGGGACGGGAAGTCGACCAAGCTGGTGACACGGGGCGCCTTCGACGTGGTAAAGGTCCTGGGCACCGACGAGCGGGGCGGCTGGGTCTATTATCTCGCGTCGCCCGACCAGCCCTCGCAGCGCTACCTCTATCGCTCTCGGCTCGATGGGAGGGGCTCGCCGGAGCGGCTGTCACCGCGGGCAGACTCCGGCACCCATGCCTACGACATCGCTCCCAACTTCCGCTACGCGCTGGAGACCTATTCCCGCTACGGCCAACCGCCGGTGGTCCGGCTGGTCCGCTTACCCGGGCATGAGATCCTCCGGACCTTGATCGACAACGCGGGACTGCGGGGCCGCCTGGCAACGCTCAGGAAAGGAGGCGTCGAGTTCTTCAGCATTCCGTTGGAGGGGGGCATCAAGCTGCCGGCTTTTCTCATGAAGCCAGCGGATTTCGACTCGACCCGGAAGTACCCGCTTCTCCTCCATGTATACGGTGGACCCGGCAACTCGACGGTGAACGATGCCTGGGGCTCGTACTACCTCTGGCACCTGCTGCTCACCCAGCAGGGCTATGTCGTGGCCAGTGTCGACAATCGGGGAACGCCGGCGCCACTTGGTCGGGCATGGCGCAAGTCGGTCTATGGGCAGCTGGGTGTGTTGGAAACCCGGGATCAGGCCGGCGCGGCGCGCGCGCTGGCGCAGCGATCGTATGTGGATTCGGTCCGCATAGGAATCTGGGGCTGGAGCTACGGCGGCTTCATGACGCTCAACTCGCTGTTCCAGCACCCGGACCTCTTCAGGACCGGCGTGGCGGTCTCTCCGGTCACTCACTGGTCGTTGTACGACAACGTGTATACCGAGCGGTTCAACGGACTGCCGGCCGAGAACAAGGCCGGGTACGACCGCGGGTCGCCCATGACCTACGTGAACGGGCTCAAGGGAAATCTGTTGCTGGTTCATGGCAGCGGCGATGACAACGTGCACTTCCAGAACAGCGAGGTCCTGATCAACGCCCTCGTGGCCGCCAACAAGCCGTTCACCATGATGGAGTATCCCAACCGGACCCATTGTGTCTGCCAGGGGAAGAACACCCAGCTTCACCTGTTCGAGTTGATCACGAGGTACCTCGATCAGAACCTCAAGTCAGCGGCGCGCCCGGCGGCACCGCAGCGGGCTGCCGCTGGGGGCCGCTAGCACGGTGCTTCCCCAAGCTGCGGGCGTGAGGAGTCGCATGGCGATGCGGTCCGCTGGAACCTAGATTATGGTCGCATCACCCGGAGGTTTCAGATGACATATGAAGAGATCGTCTCCCTGCTGGGCTATGCGGGCGGGCACGAGCAGCCGGTTCGGATCACCACGACGGCCCGCATCGAGGTGGTGGGGATCCCGATGAGTGTGGATACACATGTCACCGCTCATGAGGTTTATCTCAGGCCGGCCGGCAGCGATGACACCGAGATTGCGGTTTCTCTCGCTGCGATCGAAACGGTTGAGTTGGTCTAGTGCCTCTCTGCCCGCCCTGAAAAGATGATCGTTCCGTTGTGAAACAATGGCAGGACTCGCCCCGTAGGTTCGGGTCGAGGGTGTCACCGGGGGGCCGCACTGATCGGGAGAACGAAGACGGGATGGACGTGGAAGGCATACTCGCCATAACGCTGATTTTTGGAGGGGGTACTCTCTTCCTCCTCTCTATTAGTCCTGTCGGCAAGGCGCTGGCGGACCGGCTACGCGGCCACGCCGAGCCGGCACAGGATCCTGAGCTTCTGGCCGAGGTGGATGCTCTCCGGCAGGAGGTGGCAGACCTGCACGAGCGGGTCGACTTCGCCGAGCGCATTCTGCTCAAGACACAAGGCCGCAACGAGTTGGGTAAGGGAGAAAGCGCTGGATGATGGTGCTTCAAGGAGGGCCCGCTCCGCCGGCGCCGCCGCCGTTCGACCCGAACCTGATATTCATGAACGACGGGGGTCCGCCGACGGTCCTACTGATCGTGATCGCCGCCCTGACCGCGATCACCATCATCCTCTGGCCTATCATGCGGGCCTTCGGGCGTCGTCTGGAGGGAAGGGGACATCCAGATGGCGCCCTCCGGGCCGAGGTGGAGCACCTTCACACCCGTCTGGCCGAAATGGATTCGGTTCAGTCTCGCTTGGCGGAGCTGGAAGAGCGGGTGGACTTCACCGAGCGGCTCCTGGCTCAGACCCACGATGCCCAGAAGGGGCTGATCCGGGGAGAGACCCAGTGAGCGCGGAGGCGACGCGAAATGACGCCGGGCTTGAAGCTGGAATCGTAATGGCCGCGGCGAAGGAACGATTTAGATTGGGAGCTCATCGATGATCACCCGAGAAGACGTCCAGTCATGGCTCGACCGGCTCGATGGGGGCGGCCTTGCCGTGAGCGAGGTCGAGCCCAACCTCTGGCTATCCCGGACCGCCGACGACGCCGAGGTGGTGGTCCATTACGCACCACCGGTTGTCATCCTCCGGGTTCGGGTGATGGAGCTGCCCGCCAGTGAGCCGCGCCGGGGTGAGCTCTTCCGCCAGCTGCTGGAGTACAACGCGCGGGAGCTGGTCCACGGATCTTACGGCCTGGAAGGCAACCACGTGGTGCTCACCGACACGCTCGAGCTGGAAAACCTCGATTACAACGAGTTCGAGGCCAGCTTCGACTCGGTCACGCTGGCACTGGCGTCGCACCTCAGCGCGCTCGCGCCCTACCGGGAAAGGTGAAGCGTCATGGGACTCTTTGATCGGCTTTCCACGATGCTGAGGTCGAACATCAACGACCTCATCTCCCGGGCGGAAAATCCCGAGAAGATGCTGAACCAGCTGATCCTCGATATGAAGACCCAGTTGTCCAAGGCCAAACAGCAGGTGGCCTCGGCCATAGCGGACGAGAAGAAGCTGCAGAGCGATGCCGAAGCGCTGAAGAAGCAGGCCGAAGACTGGGAGCGGCGGGCGATGATGGCGGTGCAGGAGGGCCGCGATGACCTGGCCAAGCAGGCGCTGGGGCGTTACAACGAGCATCTCCAATCGGCTCAGCAGCTGCAGGAGACCTGGCTCCGCCACAAGGCCGAGACCGACCAGCTCAAGCTCTCGCTCCGTCAGCTCAACGACAAGATCGAGGAGGCCAAGCGCAAGAAGAACATCCTCGTTGCCCGGTCCAAGCGGGCCGAGGCTCAGCAGCGAATTCAGGAAACCATGTCGGGACTCTCCGACAAGAGCGCGTTCGAGTCATTCGAACGGATGGCGGAGAAGATCGAGGCCACCGAACGCAAGGCCATCGCGGCCGCCGAGCTCAACGAGGAAGTCTCGGGCGACCTGCTGGCGCGCCAGTTCGATGCGCTGGAGTACAAGGGCAGCTCCGACCAGCAGCTTATCGAGCTGAAGACGAAGATGGGCATTCTGAGCC
>JALYPB010000148.1 GCA_030856585.1 Gemmatimonadota bacterium
CGGCGAGCCCGCCGGACACCACTTTCTGCGCAAAACGGTTCATAACTGACCTCAGGGAAAGGGTGATTCTCCTGCTCTGTTGCCAACTGACGCGGTGCTGCGGGACTGAAAAATCAAAAACAAAGCACTCGAATGCTGGATGTGACTGGGTTGGGAGGGAGAGGACCAGCTGAGAGGATACACGGACCTGCAATTGAGCATGGACCAGGCATGAGCAGGCCAGCGCACTTCTGGCCACCCATTGCGCGCGACATGCGCGGCCGTCGGGCTCAGCCTCGATGAAATAGCGCGAGCGAACGGGAACAAGCCCATCTCATTCCTCAGCAACGTCACTGAACCACATTGTGCATCAGAAATAGAATACGCTCGGGGCGACGGTACTGGATTTCCTGATCATTCCGCCGTGGATTTCCCCCAATTTTTTCCAGCCAGGAAGGGTCGCCCAACAGGATAAGCCACAGCCCTCTAGTGCCTGCCAAATCGCCTGTAAGGAGGGCTAAGGGGGTGAGTATACACCCTGAAAAAAGAACTGTCAATTAGGGACATACTAGATATTTACCCCTCCCAGCCCCGGGCCCCGCGAGCCGCAAAACCCCCCTCGAAAACCCACCCACCGCTCGCCATGGTCCCGCGGACCCGGCCGGCCAGTTCCCGGGCCGCCTCCTCGGTCTCCACCAGCCCATACGCGGCCGGACCCCAGGAGCTCTGGCCCACCCCTGCGGCACCCCAGGCAGCCATATCGGCCACCAGGCGTTCCGTGGGTCCGGGAGCGAAGACCCCTCCCTGCTGGCCCGCGAACCAGGCCCCCGTAATGCGCTGCACCGCCGACAGCGCCTCCCCGAAGCTGGGGAGGTCGGCTTCGACCAACGCCGGAAGAAGCTGCATGAGAACGAGATGAGACACCTGCTCGACCTCCCGGTCGGCCGGGGAGGGAAGCTGCTCGAAGGCGCTCGCCTCGGCCTCGCCGCTCAGCCCCCTCGGGCCCGGGGGAACGGCGACCACACATCGCCACCTATCAGGTACCGCGAAACGAGCCAGCAACGGGGCGATCTCCTGGCTCCCCAGGCGCCTCCCTCCCTCGACGATGAATCCGCCCAGGGCAAAGGTCCAGGTCCCAATCGCCGAGCGCTTGCCCCGGGCCACAGCGCGCGCCAGGTCGACTGTTTCGGTGGGCAAACCGTGAAGCTCCGCCAGCGCCCGGGCCACAGCCAGCCCAAGCTGAGTCCCGGAGCCCAGACCCGCGTGGCTCGGAATCGCCTTGTGGATGACGATCCGGCCCGCCTCAGGAAGCCGGTGAAAGGCCAGGAAGCGGCGGGCGAACTCGGCAGCCCGGTCGGCGTCGGGGCCCTGGACCGTGAGGTTTGCCGCCGGCGCTGCCTCCAACAGCAGAGAAGGGGAGGGAATCGCGGCGCCGAGCCCTCCGAAATGCCGGCCCAGGCGGCCACGAAGATCGAGGACACCGAAATGGAGGCGCGCTGGTGCCTCGACGAAGATTCTACCGGGACTGGACATAGTCCGTCAGGAGTGCCATCGCCTGGTGTTCCCGGGGTCCGGCCGTCTTGTCCACGATGATCTGGAGCCGGGCGAACTCCTCGCGAATCTGCTCCGCCGGAAGCAGGTGGGTTCGGGTGGCAAGAATGGCGGCCTCCAGCACAGCATGCCTGGCGCGATTGAAGCCCAGGAACTGACGGTTCACTCCCTGGTAGACCACCCGGGTCTCGATCCGAGAGCGCGGCGGGGTATCATCGATGCTAAGGACCTCGAGCTCACTCCAGGAACATGCCGCTTCGAGCACCGCGCCCTTCACCACCTTTGACGGCACCCAGGGGAACTGCGGGCTCGAGATGGCCCCCTGAGCCAAGAGCATTACGTCGTCGGTGAGATTGACCACTGCGGCTCGAGTCGCACGCAGGTTGCGAAAGGTGCTGGTCGCCAGGAATGGCTTCAGCACGATGGTCTCTTCGCCCCACTCGACCCCCATGGGGGCAAAGTTGATTGCCCCCGCGTCATCCAGCGTGGTGACGATCGTCTCGAGGATCAACGGACCAGGTCAACCGGTGGTGGGGCCGAAGCGAGGGTGCTCGCCTCCGAGCGCTGGGGAACCAAGACCCCGTCGGCCGCCTGGGGCAGGGCGCGTGGTGTGGCGGATATTCCATGCAGGAACTGGTCGAGCAGCCGATAGCCGTGCTCGGTCAGCACCGACTCGGGATGGAACTGCACTCCGTAGACCGGGTACTCGGTGTGTTGCACCGCCATGATCTCTCCATCCTCCGACCGGGCGGTGACGGTTAGTGAGGAAGGCAGAGAAGGCGGCGAAATAACCAGGGAGTGATACCGGGTGGCTCTGAAGGGACTCGGCAGACCCGAGAATAGCCCGGTGCCTGAATGGTGGATGCGGGAAGTCTTTCCGTGCATCGGCACCCCTGCCCGCAGGATCTCTCCCCCATAGGCGGCGCCGATACACTGATGCCCCAGGCAGACGCCCAGGATCGGTATCGAAGGTCCCACCTTCCGGACCAGCTCGGTCGAGATGCCGGCCTCTTTGGGTGAGCATGGTCCGGGAGAGATGATGATGTGGGACGGGGCGAGCTCGACGACCTCATCAACGCTCAGCGCGTCGTGGCGCCGCACCAGCGGGGTCTCGCCCAGCTCTCGCACGTAGCGGGCGAGGTTGTAGACGAAGGAATCGTAGTTGTCGATGAGAAGAATCATCAGAGTGGGGCACTCTCGACTAACGTCTCGATCAACCCCCGCGCCTTGTCCAGTGTCTCCCGATATTCCAGCTCGGGATCCGAGTCGGCCACGATCCCGCCACCGGCCTGGAAGTATACCTGCTCATGCTGGGCCAGAAATGTTCGGATGACGATGCTCGTATCCATGGCACCGGTGGCGCTCACGTAGCCAATCGAGCCGCAATAGACTCCTCGCTGGGTCGGCTCGAGCTCCGCTATGATCTCCATCGCGCGCACTTTGGGTGCTCCGGTGATCGACCCACCGGGGAATGCGGCGCGAATGAGCTCTACTGCTCCCGACCCGGGCTCGATCTCACCGACCACGGTCGAGACCAGGTGATGCACCGTCGGGTGGTGCTCCAGCGCAAAGAGCTCGGGAACCCGGACGGTGCCCGGACGGCACACGCGCGACAGATCATTCCGCAGCAAGTCCACGATCATCACGTTCTCCGCGCGATCCTTCTCACTCTCGGCCAGAGCTCGGCCCAGTGCGGCGTCGTGCATTGGTCCCAGCCCGCGTGGCCGCGTGCCCTTAATCGGCCGGGTCTCGATTCGCCGGCGATCCTCATCCAGGCGGAGGAAGCGCTCCGGGGAGGCGCTGAGCACCGCCAGCTCGCCGAATCCGAGGTAGGCGGCAAACGGGGCGGGATTCCGCTGACGCAGTCTTCGGTACAAGTGGAAGGGAGCCTCGTTGGACCGACACTGAAACCGCTGGGAAAGGTTGGCCTGGAAGATGTCGCCTGCCAGGATGTAGTCCCGCACCCGCGCAACCGCATCGAGATAAGCTCGATGGGTAAAGGTCGACCGAAGGCTAATTTTCTCGGCCCCCTCGATCCCAACCACCGGGTAGGACGGGGCCATGTCTCTACCGGCAGTCACTGCCCCGCTGCCCCGCTGTCCCGCCGCCCCGCTGCCCCGCCGCCCCCCCAACCGCTCCCGCACCATCTCCATCCTTTCGCGCGCAAGCGTCATCCGAGCCTCGCCGCTCTCGGGAAGGCCGGTCGAGATCAGCCACGCGGTGCCGATCCGGTGGTCCCACGCGATTACCCAGTCGTAGAGGCCGAGGACCACGTCCGGAATGGCCAGATCGTCGTACCTAGGACGGGGGAGGCGCTCGAGCACCGCGCCCCAGTCATAGCCGAGGTACCCCGCAATGCCTCCCTGGAATGGAGGAAGTCCAGGCATCGGCTCGGTTGGCTCGGCCGGGAGAAGTGCCCGAGCGACACTCAAGGCATCTCCTGCCACCGGAGTCCAGCCGTCTCCGGGGAGGTTCAGTGTTTCCGTGTGAGATCCCTTACTGCGAACTACCCGTGAGGGGCCCGCGGCAAGAAAGGAGTACTGGGCGTCGGGATGCTGAGTGGCCGCGCTGTCCAGGAACAGCAGGTAGGGAAGGTCAAGGAATCGTTCACACACCTCAGCGGGGTTCGCGGTATGTCCGAGCGGCTCCACCAGGGGCATGATGCCACTGGTCATACAGGCTCGCGACCGCTGCCTTGCCTACCAGCTTTTCCGCTTCCCCGCTTCCCCGCTTCCCCGCCTCGCTTTCGCGACCGCTGGGTGAGCTTCACGTGTTCCGATTTCACGTCATCGGGTGGCGTCAGATATCCCCAGCTGAGTGCGCCCTCCTGGCGGTAGGTCTTACCCAGGGTGATCGCCAGCCTTGCCTTCATGAGCTCGCGTCCCAGATAGAAGGCGTGGCTGGCTTCATCGACACCCAGCTGCGCAAAGATCTCCTGAATGTCCGTGCCCCGAACGAAGATCTCGTGGTTGAAGACGGTGATGGTATGCCGGTCGGTAAAGATCCTGAAATTGGGGTCCTTCACCTCCGCGTGCAGCCGCCGGAGCTCGGCTTCGTCATACTCGAGGATGACGGGGTCCTTGACCGTCAGGAGCCGGTCATCGACCCCTTTGGGGGGAACGCGGTGGGTGAGCGAGTAGTGCATCAGCCGACGCGCAATGTCCACTTCCCGCACCGAGCCCCGAGCCCAGTTGATGACCTCGGTGGTGAGGACGGCCTTTACACCGGTCTCCTCGCAGATCGCGAGCAGAAGCGCATGTACTCCGGTGGTGTCGGCGCTGGTCAGCTCGGTAATATTCCCGATCCCCATCAGCTGGGCGCCGGCGGGGTAGCGCCGGTGGATCTCGGCATAGCGCTCCAGTGATGCCATGAACCCGAAGCCGATCGGCTCGATGATCGGATCGATCAGATAACGAACCCGCCAACGCTCCAGCGTCTCGATGCTGCGGTCGAGCGTCTCTAATCCTTCGCCAAAGTCGGGAATCACCACAACGCCACAGGTGGTGCCGGTTAGCTCCCGCGCGACGTCGAGGTTGGAGGAGTTCACACTGAGAACCAGCTCGGCGCCGGCCGCCACGGCGGTGCGGATCTCCCCCGGATCGAACGAATCCACGCTCACGCGCATACCGGCGTCCCGCAGTTCCCGTACGACGGCGCCCAGGTCAGGGAAGGGTACTCCAGGCGTGCAACCGACGTCGATGAGGTCCGCGCCACTAGCCTGGAAGTAGTCCGCCGCGGCCCTGATCTCCGCCCGTGCCAGCTTGGGCGCGTTGTTTATCTCCGCCAGAATCTCGATCGAATGGGAGCCATAATCGGGAGCCGCGGCCGCTTGCCCGAAGTAGCCAGGGATCTCGCGCAGGTCCTTCGGCCCTTTCTCGACTGGCACTCGGAAGCGCTCTCGCAACACTTCGATATCGCCCTCGCAGAGACCGGGGATGAGGACCAGGTCGGTCTCCGCCGGCACCTCCAGAAATCGGGCGATCCAGGGTGTGGTCATCAAGGCGGCCACGGTAATCTTCATG
>JALYPB010000156.1 GCA_030856585.1 Gemmatimonadota bacterium
TGAAGAGGTGGCTGCCGCTGACCAGGGAGACGTTGTCGAGCACCTGGAACCGGTAGTCGTAGGCATCCACCGGAATGAAGAACGGCATGCCGACCCGGTAGCCGCTGAAGCCCTCCGGCCCCACGAATCCAATATCGGTGTCGGGGAAGGGGCGGGCGGCCGCCGGATTCTGTGGCCCACCATACGGACGCGGACGCTCCTCCCGGGCCAACTGAAAGCGGAACTCGTTGGAGAGCGAGGAGGAGAGGAGCGAGGTCAGGCCCCCATTCACCGCGTGGGAGAAGTCCCGCTCCAGCGCATTGGCGCTCCTGCCCCAGAAGTCCACGTCGAACGTCCCGTTTACTTGCCGCGAATTGGTGTAGTTGTACTTGAGGGTCGCGTTGTGCTTTTCGCCCAGCCGGAAGTCCAGTTTGGCCAAAAAGGCGTTAGCGTCGTTGGTGCGGCTGATGGAACCGAAGTCGCCCTGGAGCGCGCCGCCGAACGCCGTATCGGTAAACGCGAGCAGCGCGGGGTCGATCGAGCCCAGCCGGGTGGTCTGCTTGGTCTCGTTATACTCCTGCTGATCGTAGGCCAGAAAGAAAAATGCCTTGTCACGTATGATTGGCCCGCCGAACGTCCCGCCGAATTGGTGCTGCCCGAAATCGGGGCTGAATCCGGTGGTCCCGCCCCCGGGTAAGCTGTGGCTGTAGTCCGCGGAGAGCGCATCGTACTTCCCGAAGTAGTGCGCCGAGCCGTGGAACTGATTGGTTCCCGACTTGGTGATGATATTGAGGAAGCCGCCGCCCGACCGGCCGAACTCCGCGTTCGCGCCGTCGGAGACCACCACGAAGTCCTGCACCGCGTCGAGATTGAAGGTGAACGCCGGCCGCTGACCACCGCGCTGCTCGCCGAAGAAGGGGTTATTGAAGTCGGCCCCGTCCACCGAGACGTTGTTGTGGATGCCGCGCTGTCCTCCGATGCTGATCTCGTCGCCGTCCGGCCCCTGGACCAGCGCCACGTTGGGCGTCAGGGTGGTGAAGTTGAAGATGTTCCGGCCGTTGTTGGGCAGGCCCTCGACCGCCTCGACACTTAACCGTGTGGACGAGGCCGACTGGGATACATCCAGGACCGGCTCGGCCTGAACGGTGAGCTCCTGCAGCTGGACCACCTGGGGCGCCAGGGAGAAGTCGAGCGTGACGGTCTCGCCCAGTCCTACTGGCACGCCGCTCCGCCTGGATTCCCGGAATCCGAGGGCCCGGGCGCTGACATCGTAGTTGCCGACCCGCAGCAGCGTGGCGGCATAGACCCCACGCTGGTTGGTGGTGAGCGATCGCTGGGCGTTGGTCTCCAGGTTGCGCAGCGTGACCGTGGCCCCGGCGAGCGGCTGGCCGGTGGAATCGGTGACGGTCCCGCGGGTGACTCCGGTCGTCGCCTGGGCCTGCGCCTGAAGGGCCGCCGGAAATCCAACGAGAACGAGGCCAAACAGGAGGGCACGAGTGGAGCTGGACAGCGGACGAGGCAGGGCCATGGAACGGATTTCCTTTCGAACGAAAGGCATGCGGGGACCACGCTGTTGCTGAGGGACGGGGCATAGCATATCGTCGGACCGGCCCGGTCGCAAGGAGGATCCGGACTACCTCAGCGGGAGCCGGGGCGTCGCGGCGGGTCGCCCGCAAGGGTGTCCTTTACTCCCTCGACCACACCTCCCATCACGTTGGCTGTGGTGCTCTTGAGGCTTTCCCAGGTCTTCTCTCCAGCCTGCATCACGCTGTCGAACCCGCCCCGGGCCACTTTCAGCCCCTTCTTTGCCTGCCGCTTCAAACCGGTTGGCTTCGATGCGGACTTCTTGGCGCGGCGCTTGGCGGTCGACTTCCGGACCGCTTTCTTCTTGGAGGACGGACGCTTGGCCGCGCTCTTTTTCGCGGCGCTACGCTTGGCGGACTTCCTGGTGGCGGCCATGGCGGTCTTTCGATTGGGCGTGAGGCGGCGCCGAGCGTGGCGGCAACCCGGCTAGGGAGAACAAGATAAGGTGTGTGTGGGCTGTCACAGACGCCAGGGGGTCGGCCACTGAAGTTGGTAGCCAAGCTCTCCCCCACCCCCGCCGGACGCGGCGGCGAGGCCGGTCTGAGTTCATCAGAGCATTCCCGGCGCGGTATCTGGCAAGGAACTTCCTGGAGTAACCATGGGCCAAAGCGGAGCAGCGCGGCGGGTGACCGGCACGGCGATCGTGGCACGGGCGGTCGCACGGGTAACGACGAGAACGGAGTGGGCCCGGGTCGGCACGTACGTCCGCGGCCCCCTGCTGACGCTGGCGACGGTCATATTGTTCGATCAGCTGCGACGGAACAACCTGCCCATCGCCGAACCGTTCCCCATTCTGCTCCTCACTACCATCTACGCCACCTACAGCGGCGGGGTACGGCCCGGTGTCATCAGCGCCATGGTGACCCTGGTCTACGCCATCCATTTCCTCTCTGAGCCCGGCTCGATCCTGCGCTACACGCCGTCCAATGGATACAGTCTGCTGGGGCTGGTGCTGACATTGGTCGGCACCATCGCGCTGATGGCCCGCCTGAAAGAGCGAGCCGAGCGGGCGCGGGAGGTCCAGCTTCACCGGGACCAGATCGCGCGGGTCGAACGGCGGCTTGGCTTTATTGCCGAAGCCAGCTCCATCCTGGCCTCGTCGGTGGACTACATGCTCACCCTGCGGGATCTGTCCCGGATCGCGGTGCCGGCGCTCGCCGACTGGTGCGCGATTCATGTGGCCACTGAGCAGGGAGCGCTGCAGTTCGTCTCCGGTGCTCACCGTGACCCTTCCAGGGACCTCCTGGTGCGAGCGCTATGCGAGTATGGCTCGGCCGGGCCGCCATTCGGAGCGGCACAGCAGCCGGACATGGGGGAAGTAACCGACGAGCTGCTCCGGAGACGCGCCGAAGATGAGGAGCAGCTCAAGCTGTTTCGTGCTTTGTCGCCGACGGCGTTTATCCGGGTGCCCATGCCCGCACGGGGGCGCAGTGCGGGCACGATCACCCTGGCAGTAAGCTCCGAGTCCGGGCGGCGCTACGATGCCGAAGACCTCGCATTCGCCGAGGAGCTGGCGAGCCGTGCCGCGCTGGCGGTGGACAACGGGCGACTGTACCGGACGGCTAACGAGTCGAATGAGCGGTACGGCATGCTGTTCGAGAGCAACCCGCAGCCGATGTGGGTGTTTGCAGTCGACACGCTCGCCTTCCTCGAAGTGAACGAGGCGGCAACCCGCCACTACGGCTACTCGCGCGATGAGTTCCTCTCGATGAGCATCATGGACATCCTCCCGCCGGAGGATGCCCCAGGCCTCCATCACGGGTTGGAGCGGACCGGCGCGCCGCGGAGCGACGTGGCGCTGGCCCAGCACCAGCGCAAGGACGGGACCATTGTGGACATGGAGCTGGTGTCGCATGAGATGGAGCTGGAGGGCCGGCGGGCGCGACTGGTTCTGGCCACCGACATCAGCGAGCGCACGCGAACTCGCGCGGCTCTGTACCAGAGCGAAGAGCAGCTGCGCCAGGCGCAACGAATGGATGCGGCCGGCCGCCTGGCGGGCGGTGTGGCCCACGATTTCAACAACCTGCTCACTACGATCCGCGGCTTCAGCGATATGATCCTGCGCGATCTTCCCGATGACCACGTGCGCCGGAAGGACGTGGAGCAGATCCGGAAGGCTGCGGACCGCGGGGCGCAGCTGACCCGGCAGCTGCTGACGTTCGGCGGCCAGCCGGCCATTCAGCCCCGGTCGCTCGAGCTCAACAGCGTGGTCACCAATATGGAAGGGCTGCTCCGCCGTCTGGTAGGAGCCGATATCCAGCTGGTGACCCGCCTGAGGCCGGGCCTGGGCGAGGTCAAGATGGATCCGGGTCAGCTGGAACAGGTGCTGGTCAATCTGGTTCTCAACGCGCGCGACTCGATGCCGGCTGGTGGCACACTCACCATCGAGACTGGCGAGCGCCTCATCAGCGGGTCGGCCCGGGGCCGCTCGGTCAAGCCAGGCCGCTACCTCGTTCTCGCGGTCAGTGATAGCGGCAGCGGTGCGGTGGAGGAAGGGTTGGCCTCATTCGACCCGTTTCTCTCCTCCCATGCCCCAGGTAGCCGGTCCGGCCTGGGACTATCCATCGTGTATGGCATCGTGAAACAGAATGGCGGCGGTGTCCGGGTATCGAGCGAGCCGGAGCAGGGAACCACGGTCAAGATCTTCATTCCCCGGCTGGAGGGCGAAGAGTCGGGCCCGCTGAATGCGCCTCTGTCGCTCAGGGGCGACGAAACGGTGCTGGTCGTGGACGATGAAGACGGCGTGCGCGAGCTCTTGTGGAAGGTTCTGACCGAGCACGGGTACACCGTGCTCGAGGCTCGCCACGGGCGGGACGCCCTCCGGGTGGCCGCGAGCTACGACCATCCGATTCAGCTGGTGGTAACCGACGTCGTGATGCCCGAGATGGGGGGAGGACAGCTGGTGGATGGATTGCTGGCTGAGCGCCCCGACCTGAAGGTGCTTTACATCTCGGGCTACACCGACGAGGAGATCACCCGGCGCGGGGTCGCCCAGCATGAAGCGGCATTCGTCCACAAGCCGTTCACGTCGGTGGAGCTGATGCAGAAGGTGCGTGCGGTGCTGGATACAACTGCGGTGAGCGGGAGCTCAATAGCGTAAGCGGTAAGCAGGGGGTGCAGTTCCCGCTTACCGCTCACGTTGTTCTTTCCCCCGCTTACGGTTTCTAGCGAACCCGTCTCTGCAGATTCCGAAGTACGTCTGACCCCGGGTCTCCGTGCAGGTAGAGCATCACGTCTCCCTGCGTCCACCGCAGATTCCCCGCCGCTGCACCGGGTGCCTGACCGGTCCGGAGCCGCTGCTGATCCAGCAGAACCATTCGCCCACGATCCAGATACACCACCCGCACCACCGGCCGGTTGGGGTCTGCGCCCGGAACCAGCCGGCCCGGCGTCAGGCCGATGAACTCGGGAGTCATGGCTTCGATCGCGTGGACTGGCCGCCCCAGCTGAGTCACCGCCTCATCCAGACCAATACGCAGATATACCTGTGCCCGCTGCTCGAGGGTGCGCGGCGCGGGGGCGGGCTCAGCCGCCGGCTGGACATCAGCGCGCGGCGGCGGCAGCGAGGCAGTCGCAGCGTTGGCGCGGGACCGCAGGCGCTCGCGATCCAGCTCTTCCAGCGCCGCTGCCGCTGCCTCGCGAGTGGCGAGATCCTGGTCCTCGGTGGACTGGCCCGCGGCCGCATCGGACCGGCCCACGGCGAGGGTCTGGCTGTCCTGGCCTGAGTCACCGAGGTCACCGGCCGCCGCTTCCACACTGTCCAGCTCATCAACCACGGCCGGCGGGGGCTGGGTTACCACCGTTTTGCGAGCTGGTGCAGCAGCCTTCCCGAGAGGAGCTCCGGACACGGGTGATGGACGGGAGGCTCGGGCCACCGGCGATCCAGGTTTTCCGGTATCCTCCTGGCTCACGGCGGCAGGAGGATTGGACGGACGGGTGAGGTCGCGGCTAGTTAGCTCCAGCCGTGGCTTGTCAGGCCGGA
>JALYPB010000164.1 GCA_030856585.1 Gemmatimonadota bacterium
CCCAGCAGCACAGCCGCTCTCACCATGGCGTGCACCCGCACCGGCCCCATTCATCTGCTGCTCACCGACGTCGTGATGCCGGGTATGAGCGGTCGTGAGCTGGCTGAGCAATTCACCGCCAGGAGCCCCGGCGTCAAGGTCCTTTATATGTCGGGCTACACCGATGACACAGTGGTGCGCCACGGAGTGCTGCGCCCGGGCACCGCCTACCTCCAGAAGCCTTTCACGCCCGACGCCCTGGCCCGGAAGGTCCGCGAAGTTCTCAACTCGGTCTCACTCCTTCCTGGCTGATGATGAGACGTATCCTGATCGTGGATGACGACGCTTCCTTGCGCGCCGCGGTGAGTAGCTACCTGGTGCGGTGCGATTACGAGGTGGTCCAGGCCGGATCTGCCGAACAGGCGGTGCAGGCTCTCCACCGGGAAAAGATTGCATGCGTGCTGCTCGACATCGGTCTACCGGACCAGAGTGGGATCGATCTGGTGCCTCGCCTCCTCGCTGAGGAGCCGATGCTGGCGATCGTGATGCTTACCGGTGTGGCGGACGTGAGTACCGCCGCCCTTTGCATGCAGCGCGGCGCATTCGACTACCTCGCCAAGCCCATCGAGCTGACTGAGCTCGCCGGCGCCATCGAGCGGGCACTGGAGCGCCGGGAGCAACAGCTGGCGGAGCGCCGCTCGAGCAGTCTGTTGAAGGACGAGGTCGCCAAACTGGTCGTCGAGGTCCACCGTCAGCAAACGCGGTTCGACATAGTCTCGGTCGCCACCCTGGAGTCACTGGTCTACCTGATGGAGACGAGGAGCTCGTATCTCGCCGGTCATTCGGTCCGTGTGGCTCAGCTGGCGGTCTCGATTGCCGTACAGCTGGGCCGGAGCGATGAGGACATTGAAGTGGTGCGGCTGGCCGCCCGGCTGCACGATATCGGCATGATCTGCATCGCTGATCAGGTGCTCTCCAAGCAGGGTCGGCTGACCGACGAGGAGTTCGACCAGATCAAGCACCACACCATTGTGGGGGCGCAGATACTGGGGCCGATTCACAATCTTGCCGTCGTGAGCGCCTTCGTCCGGGGTCACCACGAGCACTGGGATGGGAAGGGATATCCCGATGGGCTTGCCGGGGTCGGGATCCCGTGGGGAGCCCGGGTGATCGGGGCGGCGGAGGTCTTCGACGCGCTCACGAGCTCGCGTCCGTACCAGGAACGGATGGAGCCCGATCAGGCAGTCGAGCACATGCGGGGCCTGGCGGGTACCACCACGGGGCCCGAGGAGTTCGAGGCAGTGGCCGCCATTGCCGGCCGCCGGCAGACGCTGGTGTTCATCGAGGACGAGAGCGAGCAGGCATACCCGGCCGGGATCGCCGACGAAACTCGGGATGGGAAGGACACGCCGTGATCACCGCCACTCATCCCGACGCGTGCATCCTGATCGTGGACGATGAGCCGCCCAACGTGAAAGTGCTGCAGCGCGTTCTGGCAGTCGCAGGCTACCGGCGCGTCACGGCGATTACCGCACCACGGGAGGCGATTGCGCGGTTCGCGGAGATCAAACCGGATCTGCTGTTGCTGGACCTCCACATGCCGGAGATAGACGGCATGGGGGTGATGGAGCGCCTCCGGGCCCAGCTGCCGTCCTCCGAGTTCTTTCCCATCCTGATGCTGACCGGCGATGCGTCCCCCCTGGCCTGCCAGCGGGCCCTGGGCATGGGAGCGTCAGACTTCGTTGCCAAGCCGTTCGACATGCACGAAGTGCTGATCCGGATCCGAAACCTGCTCGAGACCCGGTCGCTGCACCGCCAGGTGGCGGAGCACAATCAGCACCTTGAACGCAAGGTCCAGGAGCGCACCGCGGAGCTGGACACGGCCCAGCTGGACACCATCGCCAGGCTTGCCCTGGCAGCAGAGTTTCGGGACGACGAGACCGGCCGCCACACCCAGCGGGTGGGGGCGCTGGCCGAGCTGCTGGCTCTGGCCCTGGGGTGGAACGACGGGGAGGCCGGTCTATTGAGG
The DNA here is from genome assembly GCA_030856585.1 of Gemmatimonadota bacterium. Taxonomy (GTDB): domain Bacteria; phylum Gemmatimonadota; class Gemmatimonadetes; order Gemmatimonadales; family GWC2-71-9; genus CAVVWJ01. The sequence goes on from JALYPB010000164.1 coordinate 2,009, forward strand.
CTGGCCGCGCCGCTGCATGACGTGGGAAAAATCGGGATTCCCGATTCGATCCTGCTGAAGTCTGGCGTCCTGACCGTGAGTGAACGGAAGACCATGGAAGGGCACACCACGATCGGGGCCAGGATCCTGTCGGGTGGGCGCTCGAGCTTCATCCAGCTGGCCGAAAAGGTCGCCCTGTCCCACCACGAGCGCTGGGACGGGCAGGGCTACCCGGAGCGAAGGCCGGGACCGGCGATTCCGCCTGCCGCCCGGATCGTGGCGGTGGCCGACTTCTTCGACGCGACCATGCACGACCGCGTCTATCGCAAGGCGTGGCCCGTGGGCCAGGTGCTTGCCGCTATCGCTGCCATGAGCGGAACCGCCTTCGATCCCGTCGTGGCCGATCTGTGTACCCGGCCGGAGGTGCAGGAAGCAATGCTGCTGACCACCCGTGCCTTCTCCTCTGCGGACGCGTCATCTCCCGAGGGAGTGGTCATCCGGGCCGCCAGCTACCCTCCCAGTCTCTCCGAGCGGCGGGTTCGTCGCGGGCGCCTGGTCTAGTGAACAAGCTCCACGTCATGGCGCGGACAGTGCCCATCTTC
>JALYPB010000124.1 GCA_030856585.1 Gemmatimonadota bacterium
GACAAACTCTTCGGGGCTTGAGGGAACTCCACCCATGTCGATGATCAACTACGCCTCGCGCGAGATCAACTGCAAGCTGGTCTATTACGGCCCCGGACTGGGCGGCAAGACCACCAATCTCGAGCACGTCTATAACAAGGTGGCGCCTGCCGCACGCGGCAAGATGATTTCCCTGGCCACGGAGACCGAGCGCACCCTGTTCTTCGATTTCCTGCCCGTCGACCTGGGTACCATTCGCGGATTCAAGGTCAAGTTCCACCTGTATACCGTGCCGGGTCAGGTCTACTACAACGCATCCCGGAAGCTGATCCTCAAGGGGGTGGACGGGGTGGTCTTCGTGGCCGACAGTCAGATCGAGCGAATGGACGCCAACCTCGAGGCCATGCAGAATCTCTACGAGAACATGACCCAGCACGGTTATGACGTCACCAGGATTCCTTTTGCCATCCAGTACAACAAGCGTGACCTGCCCAACGCCGCTCCCATCGCCGAGCTGCAGGCGGCGCTTAATCCAGGCTGGCCGGTTACCGACCCGATGAAGCAGCGCCCGCTGCCCGATCCCCATCATGACTCCGAGTTTCTCGTCAGTCAGGAAGACGGTCAGTGGATCGAGCGCGCGCCCTACTTCGAGGCCGTCGCACTGACCGGAGACGGCGTCTTTGATACGCTGAAGGGCATCAGCAAGAACGTCGTCAAGACGCTGGGGTAGAGGGCGCCATGTGGACCCTTCCGAACATCATTACCCTGGTTCGCATCTGCTTCACGCCGGTTATCGCTCTCCTGCCCTTCATCGAAGGGTACTGGCCCAAGCTCGTTGCGTTCATCATTTTCATCATTGCTGCGGTGAGCGACATCTACGATGGGCACCTGGCGCGGAGTCGGAATGAGGTAACCGACCTCGGCAAGATGCTGGATCCCATCGCGGACAAGCTGCTGCTCTTTGCTACCCTGATCCCGATCTACTGGATCTCGCGTCAGCGCCACGACCTGTACGACATCCCGATCTGGGGCAGCATCCCGCTGTGGGTCTGTCTGCTGCTAATCGGCCGCGAGCTGGCCATGACCGCCTTCCGCTGGTGGGCCAGCCGGCGCGGCGTGATCATCCCGGCCGGCAACGCGGGGAAGCTCAAGACCACGATCCAGAACATCTTCGTCGGCGCCATCATTCTCTGGTTCGCGTTCCGCGATGCCCGGAAGCCGATGGGATGGGAGCACAACCGGTACGCTCAATACTGGAACGAATTCCATGGCGGCTTCGTCGCCGTCACGCTCGCCATTGCCGCCCTGCTGACTGTCTACTCCTTCGCTGTATACCTCTACCGGAATCGTGCGCTCTTCCTAGACCGGGCCCGGTAGCGAACAGTTGGCTCACTCATGAACATCGAGCTCGTCACCATTGGCACCGAGCTGCTGCTCGGGATGACCGTGGACACCAACGGAGCCGAAATCTCGCGCGCGCTGGCTGCGCAAGGCGTTCGGGTCACCCGGCGTACCTCGGTGGCCGACCGGGGTGACGAGATCCGTGATGTGGTCCGCGACGCTCTACAGCGAACCGGCGCGGTGCTCACGACGGGCGGCCTGGGTCCCACCGCCGACGACATCACCAAGAAGGTGGTGGCCGACCTCTTCAGCGCCCCCCTGGAGTTCGATGAGGCGATATGGGCCGGCCTGCTGGAGCGCTTTGCTCGACTCGAGAGGAAGCCAGCCGAGAGCAACCGTAGCCAGGCAGAGGTGCCCCGCGGCGCTACCGTCCTGAAGAATCGGTGGGGCACGGCGCCGGGGCTGTGGCTCGAGGGAGGACAGGGCCTGGTCATCATGCTTCCGGGCGTGCCGCTCGAGATGCGCCGGCTCCTGGAGCATGAGGTGATGCCTCGGCTGGCTTCTCGGGGCACCGGCTCCGTTATCCGCTCGCTTCTGGTGCGGACGTCGGGCATTCCCGAGTCTTCTCTCGCCGAGCGTATGGGAGACGTGGAGCAGGAGATCGCGCCGCTCACTCTGGCGTACCTCCCCGGTCTGGAGGGTGTCGACCTCCGCTTGAGCGCCTGGGATCTTGCTCCCAAGGAAGCCGAGCAGCGGCTCCATGCGGCCGCGGAACTGTTGCGCTCGCGCGGGGCCGACAATGTGTACGCCGAGGGCGAAAGCGACCTGGCGGCCCTGGTTCTCGACGCCGCCCGCTCGCAGCATCTCCGGCTGGCGGTGGCCGAGTCATGCACCGGAGGTCTTCTCGGCGCGAGACTGACCGAGGTTCCGGGTAGCTCGGACGTCTTCGTCGGCGGGGTCATCGCGTACGACAACGCTCTCAAGGTCGCATTACTGGATGTGCCGGAGACGCTGCTGGCCGAGCATGGAGCGGTGAGCGAGCCCGTCGCCCGCGCCATGGCGGAGGGTGCAGCCCGACGATTCCGTGTCACGGCTGCCCTCTCGGTTACCGGGATCGCTGGACCGGGTGGCGGTACCCCGGAAAAGCCGGTGGGAACGGTCTGGATCGGCTGCTTCTACAACGACTCCGTCGAGACGCGACGCAGCGTCTTTCCGGGGTCGCGTCACGAAGTCCGTGCCCGCGCTGCCCAGGCGGCTCTCTTCCTGCTTTATCGGCGCTTGTTACCGCCCCCTCATCGGTCCCCTCGCTGAAGCTGCGCTGGATTCCTGCCAGTCTGACACTCCATTCCGGCACACGTGTTGCTATTATCTTTCCCCGGTCCCATAGAGCGAGCATCTCCAAGTGACTGAAAAAACCGATCTTAGAAGCGATCCAGGGAGCGAGACACCTTCCGATGAGAACGGGGCCTCTGACTCCATCGATCGCACCTCCGATGGTGCCGACATGGCCTCGACGGATATGAGCGCCGAACCCTCCTCCCGAAGCGAGAGTACCCAGTCCATGTTTGGCGCCGGACGTGAGGGCAAGCTGCAAAGCGAAGTAGCCGAGCTCAAGGACCGTCACCTCCGGCTGGCCGCCGAATTCGACAACTACCGCAAGCGGATCAACCGGGAGCGGTCCGAGCTGAGCGATCGTGCCCAGGCGAGCTTCGTCGCCAGGCTGCTCGACGTGCTCGACGACATGGATCGTTTGGTGGCCAGCGACCCGGCCACGCCGCTCCCGTCTCTTCGAGCCGGCCTGAGCGCGGTGGACCGCAAGCTCTCCAAGGAGCTCGAAGATGCGGGTGTCGAGCGGATCGACCCGGTTGGCACCCCGTTCGATCCCAGCCAGCACGAGGCGGTGTCCACCGTGCCGTCGCCCGATCGGTCTCGGGACCAGCAGGTGAGCGCCACGTTTGCCCCTGGCTACCGCTTCAAGGGTGTGCTCGTGCGCCCGGCCCGGGTGCAGGTATTCTCCGACCAGAGCCAGCGCTAAGGTGGCGGCCAAGGACTTCTATCAGGTCCTCGGCGTCCCCGACTCGGCGAGTCAGGACGACATCAAGAAGTCGTACCGGCGGCTCGCCAAGCAGTACCACCCGGACGCCAACCCGGACAACCCGACGGCTGCGGAGCGGTTCAAGGAGATCTCCGAAGCCCACAGCGTGCTGTCCGATCCCGAGAAGCGCAAGCAGTACGATCAGATGCGCCGCCTCGGGGCCTTCGACGGAAT
>JALYPB010000172.1 GCA_030856585.1 Gemmatimonadota bacterium
GGCTAGGAGCTGGGAGCTGGGAGCTGGGAGATACTGCCGCCCGTCCGCCCACAGAACCTCCCCCCTTACCAAGTTTTCATTTCCGCATTATCATCGCGTCCAGCAATCCGGTTACGACACCGCGACATCACCGCTGAACCAGATTGTCGACCGTGTTCCGTGGGGAATTTTTTCACGCCGCGCATGTTGGGGTTCAATCCCGGGGGTAGCATCTCGAGCCCCCAGTGTTTCATCGGGCAACCTAGCCGGTTTCAGAGAGTTACATCGGCACTGGATTACGGATATGTTTGCGTGACCATTCCTTGACACAAGATTTTGGCCGCTCCATATTAGGCACCCGACCGGGCCGCGGTCGGCATTCTTGCTTTCTGGTATTACGCCGTTCCCATCACACAATGCAGCTGTTACCCCACGCAGGCGAATCCCGATTGTAGGCCTTAAGGCCGAAAGGGGAGGCGTGTATGCCTCCCGCTCCAAGCTGGCAGTAATCGCAGGTCCACGCCTTTGGAGGACGTATCCATGAAGCAAAGCTGTGTAAGCGCCTTCGCACGCGCCGCGCGGAGCTTCGCGCTCGCGGCAGTCGCACTGGGCTTTGGAGCCGGGTCGCTCCTGGCTCAGGGCTCGACTGGTAAGATCGAAGGCAGGGTGCGTGACCAAGCGGGCGCGCCCATCGCCAACGCGCAAGTGTTCCTGGTGGGGACCGCGTTCAACGCCCTCACCAACCCGCAGGGGTATTACTTCATCAACAACGTACCTGCCGGCACCGTCAGCGTCCGCGCCGCCTTCATCGGCTACAAGTCGACTCAGGTCGACGGCGTGAAGGTACTCGCCGGCCAGACCCTCACCGTCGACATCCAGCTGGAGCAGACGGCGGTCCAGATCCAGGAGATCACCGTCGTTACCCAGACCCAGCCGCTGGTGCCACGCGACGAAGTGACCTCCAAGCAGCGGATCGACGGCGAGTTCACCAGCAAACTTCCGGTCGACCGGCTGAACAATGTGCTGGCGCTGCAGCCCGGCGTGGTGGCCAGCCCCAGCGGCAACACGCTGTCGATTCGCGGCGGGCGGACTGAAGAGGCGGTCACTTATATCGACGGGGTGCCGGTCTCGCCGGGCTACCGGGGCGATTCCCGGGTCGGATCGGCCGGGACCCAGGTCAGCATCGGTACCAACGCGCTGGAAGAGGCGTCGGTGACCACCGGTTCGTCCTCGGCCGAGTTCGGTAACGCGCAGTCGGGCGTCATCTCGATCCAAACCAGGACCGGAGGGAACAGCTATGCCGGCACCTTCAACTACGAGACCGACGAGCCGTTCGGGGTCAACAACAGCCTGGGGTTCAACCGGGGCACGGCCAGCTTTGGCGGCCCCATCGCCAGGAACCTGACCTTCTTCATCTCGGGTGTGCTGGAAGGACAGCAGTCGGTCGAGAGTGGGGTCGACAGTGAGAGGTTCCCCCTCTTCGTGCAGGCCGGCATTGACACCACCGTCGCGGTGCCCAGCGCCGTGGGCGTTCCGACCGCCGACACCACCATGGTGGATGTCTACAACTACAGCATCTACCGCGGGGAGTGCGACGAGTTCGCCGGCAGCACCAATCCCGAGATCGCCAACAACTACGGCGTAGACTGTCGCGGTGTTCGGGTGCCCTCGTCGGCCCGCTCGACCTACCAGCTCACCGGGAAGCTGAATTATTCGTTCGGCACCGGCTCACGGATTGCGCTGACGGCTCTCTCGAGTCAGAACCAGGGCCGCACATTCGTCCAGAACGCCGACGTTGTGGGGCGGGTGCTGACCTACGGCGATCTGTATAACCCGCAAGACTTGTTGGGATTCCGAAGCACGAACAGCATACTCACGCTCAACTGGACCCAAAACCTCACCCGGTCCACCGAGCGGGCGCTGGCGCTGGAGACCTATTTCTCCTACCAGCGGGACCGCGCCACCAACGGGCCGATGACAAGGGAGGCCGAGCTGGGGAGCCGGAATCCGTTTGGCGGCTTCATGATCGGTCCCATGGATTTCCTCTTCGATTTCGATAACTTCCCGATCAACGACGAGCTGCTGCGGAACTATCGGACCAACGCCCCCGGCAGCCGGCGCTCGCCCTACGATCTGGAGAACCGGGATCAGTACGCCCCGGTAGACGCCTACCGGAACAACGCGTACGGGGTTTACAACATCGACGACGTCGCTCGGGTGGTGTTCAATGAGTCAGGCGGGCCGGTTGCGCGCCTTCGCCTCTACCGGGAGAGTCGCTACATCGGTAAGGCCAACCTCGACTGGCAGTTCGATCGCTATAACCGGCTGAAGATCGGCGGTGAGTTCACCCGCTACAACATCGACAGCTACTCGCACACGCTCAATAGCCAGGCGTTCTCCGATTTCTACCGGGAGAAGCCGATTCGCTACAACCTCTTTGCCGAAGACCGGCTCGACCTGGGCGACGTGGTGGTGGTGGGTGGGCTGCGCTACGATTTTTACGACACCCGGGCCCGGCGGTGGGCCGATTTCCCCCGGATCTCGACTCATCCGCTGTACGATGCCTCCGATCCCGAGGCGTTCTTCACCAACGACTCGCTCTTCCCCCGGGATAAGAGTCACAATTACATCAGTCCCCACATCCAGGTGTCCTTCCCGGTAACCGAGCGGACCAACTTCCGGCTGTCCTACGCGCACCAGGTGCAGGCGCCGGACTTCGGGGTGGTCCTCCAGGGCATCAATACCGACATCAATACCACCAACACCAACAATTTCTATGGCAGCGACCTGGACTTCGGACGGACCATCACGTTCGAGTTCGGGGTGCGGCACGCGTTCAGCGATGACATGGTCCTGGACATCGCGGCATACAATAAGGACAACCTGTCCAATGCGGCGGGACGGCTGGTGCGGCGCTTGGACCCGCTCGAGGGAAACGCCCAGGACATCCGGGTCATCACCAATGCAGACTTCGGCAATACCCGGGGGATCGATTTGCGGTTGGACCGGCGCTTTGGCAACCTGTTCAACGGCACTCTGGCCTACACCTTCCAGCAGGCCAAGAACACGGGCTCCGATCCGGACAGCTATCTCGACTTCGGGTCGCGGGTCATCAACCAGGTTTCTGGCGGCAACCAGCCTCCCCCCCAGGCCATTCTGCCAACCGACTTCAGCCGGCCCCACAACCTGGCGCTGGCCGCGGCGCTCAGCTTCCCCAACAACTGGGAGGAAGGCTCCATCGTCGGGTCGGTCCTGGAAAACGCCGGTCTCTTCGCCACTTTCCGCTACACCAGCGGCACGCCTTACACTCGCTGCGTGTCCGGAGCCGGTGACGACGACGTGGTCTCGGGCGACAACTGCGACAACTTCTTCCCCGAACCGCTGAACAGCTCCCGCCTCCCAGCGTTCAAGAACCTCGACCTGCGGCTTACCAAGGGGTTCGGGCTCGGCGGGCTGGAACTCACGGGTTACGTTGAAGCTCGCAACCTGCTCAACTTCAGGAACATCACCCAGGTCTTCGCCACCACCAACGACGCTGTCAGCGGAATCGAGGCCCGGGATAACTTTGCCGCGGACAGCGCGGACTTCGCCAACGAGGCCGGGGCCAATACCGACGCGCTGCTCGACGACGGATCCATTGACCTCAGCTTCGGCGGGGTTCCCGACCCCCGGACCGGGTGCAGCACCTGGGTGGACCAGGCCGGCACTCCCGCCGCTCCGAATTGCGTGTCTCTCATCCGGGCCGAGGAGCGGTACGGGAACGGCAACCACATCTTCGACGTGGCCGAGCAGCAGCGCGCCTCGAACGCGCTGTACAACGCCGTTCGCGGTATCCACAACTTCACCGGGTCCCCCCGCCGAATGCGGCTCGGGGTCGAGGTCAACTTCTAAGCAGCACGGTGCGCCGGCGGGAACGGGCCTTCAGCCTGTCCCGGTGGCGCGCCCGGCTTTCTTCACCTGAGAGAGGACGCAATGCACCCCTTTTTGCGTATGAGAAACTTGCTGGTGGTGGCACTCTGCACGGTGGCGCTGGCTGCGGTAACGCCGGTGGACGCCGGGGCGGAGCCGAAGCCGGGCCCGAGGAAGCCGGGCGGCTTTAGACTGCTCGCCCGAAGCCTCGGAGCTCTGGTGGTCAACCGGGTCTACTGCGGACTGGCCAGCGACGGCCGGATCTGCGTGGATTCCACCAACTCCTCGACCATAGGCGGCGGCTTCTGGCCCAAGGGCACCGCGGACCAGTACGTCTTCAACTCCGGCCTCCAGATCGCCGGCATCATCGGGCCGGAGGTTGCCGCCTGGGCCGGCGATACCACGGGGGCGTTCTTCTTCGACCCCAAGGGCACCACTGAACACGGCGCTGAGGTCGAGCCGATCTACAATACGGCCAACCCGGACGACAATCTATTCATCAGCGATACCTCCGGCACCTGCAACGAGGTCTGCCGGGCGGCCAAGGTGCCGTTGGGCGACGTCAACCAGGAGCTGTTCTTCCCCCTGCTGCGGGGGCGCACCTCAGCCTCGCAGGGCGATGTATGGTGGCTTTCCTGGGACGGCAACCCGGGCCAGATTACCGGCCGGCCGCACCCCCTGGGCGTGCTGGTGGAGCAGCGCGGCATGGCCTGGAACTTCCCCGCGGGCAATGAGGACATCGTCTACTTCCTCTACACCTTCTACAACGTCACCGCCCGGGACCCGGCCGTGTACGCCGGAGTCCGGCCCGGAATGAGGGAGATCCTGGCTCGCCAGGGTGCCGTGTTCCAGGACCGGAATGAGGCGGCGTTCGGCATCGACATTCCCGATGGCGGTTATTCCATTGGGAACATGTTCGCGGCGTTCTCGGCCGACATGGACGTATCCAACGCCGGGACCAACTATGCGTCGGTCAACGTCCCATTCGCCCTTGGCCATACCTACGACCTGACTTTCAGCGGCTCGCCCGGTTGGACCTTCGACCCCGCCATCTTCAGCCCGCCCTTCTTCCCTGGCGCCGGCTTCGTGGGGGTCAAGTACTTGAAAAGCCCGGTAGACGCGGTTACTGGTCTGGAGGCAGGCCTGACCCTGTTCAGCAACACCATCAACGGCGGCGCGTTCGACGACGCCCAGCAAACCACCCAGCTCTTCCGCTATCTCTCCAACAACATCAGCCCGGCTGCCGGCGATGCA
>JALYPB010000176.1 GCA_030856585.1 Gemmatimonadota bacterium
AAGAACGACCGCGCAGACCCGTGCGAAAGGAATCCCGTCTTGGAATGGAGCGATCCGTTTCCTTCTGTGTTCATCCGTGGCTGCTTTTAGTTGGTTCTTCCGCAAGCCAGCACCGCATCCGGTGCTCCGGCTCGACCGGAAGGAGCGGCGGCTCGGTTTCACTGCGGTCGAAGGCCTGCGGGCACCTGGGGCGAAACCGGCAGCCTGTGGGCCAGGCCGCGGGAGCCGGCACGCTGCCACGTATCGGATTGAGCCGCTTGAGCGGACCGCTGATCCGCGGGACCGACGCGAACAGCCCCTGGGTGTACGGATGGGAAGGATTGGTGAACAGTCGCGGAGTCTTCGCCTCCTCCACAATTTGGCCGGCATACATCACCGCAACTCGGTCGGCCCGGCCCGCCACAATACCCAGGTCGTGGGTAATCAGGAGCACCGCCATGCCCCGCCGGGCACGAAGGCTGTCGAGCACTTCCAGGATTTGAGCCTGCACCGTGACGTCGAGCGCGGTGGTCGGCTCGTCGGCCACCAGAATCTCCGGCTCGGCTGCCAGGGCAATTGCGATCATCACCCGCTGCCGCATGCCTCCGCTGAGCTGGTGCGGGTACGCCTTGAGGCGTTGTACCGGGTCGGGGATGCCGACTTCCTGGAGCAGGAGCAGGGCACGCTGCCGAGCCTCGTCCGAAGTCACCTTGAAGTGGGCCCTGATTCCCTCGATGATCTGCGCTCCCACCGTAAACACCGGATTCAGGCTGGTCATGGGGTCTTGAAAGATCATCCCGATTCGCCGCCCTCGGATCCGGCGCAGTGCCTCGCCCTTGAGCACCAGAACGTCGGTGTCACCCAGCCGGATGAGACTGCCCGATTCGATCCGCCCCGGGGGCGGGATGAGCTGCAGCAACGCAAGGCTGGTGAGACTCTTGCCGCAGCCGGACTCGCCCACAAGCGCCAGCATCTCGCCGCGTTCCAGCGAGAAGCTGACTCCGTCCACCGGATAGAACCGGCTGTGGCCGGCACCCGGGAACGAGACCCGCAGGTTCGCTACCTCGAGCACTCTGCTCATGCGCTTCGGGGGTCCACGGCGTCGCGCAAGGCGTCGCCGAACAGGTTGGCGGAGAGCACGGTGACCACGATCGCGAGCCCCGGGAAAATGCCGGTCCAGGGTGCGCTCACCATGACCTCCCGGGAGTCCAGGATCATGCCCCCCCAGGAAGGCGTCGGCGGCTGGATGCCGAGCCCAAGGAAGGAGAGCCCGGCCTCGAGCAGGATCACGTCACCTACGCCCAGGGTCGCTGCAACCAGGAGCGGCCCGAGCGCATTCGGAAGCAAGTGCCGAAAGATAATCCGGCGCCGCCTCGCGCCGAGCGCCTCCGCGGCCTGGACATAGCCCTCTTCACGTATCCGGAGCACCTCACCACGTACCAGCCTGCTGGTGGCAAACCATCCAGTTACCCCGATGATGAGGATGAGCGCGAGCACCGGCACCCGCTCCCAGACCGCCAGCACCAGCAGAAGGATGAAGAGACGGGGAATGGCGAGCGCGCCATCGACCAGGCGCATAAGGGCCGCATCGATTGCTCCTCCCCAGTATCCCGCCACGATGCCGACCGCCGCGCCGAGGGTCACGGAGAGTGCTACGGCGAGTACCGACACGCCGAGGGAGATGCGGGCGCCGTTCACCACCCGGGCCAGCACATCCCGGCTGAGTTGGTCGGTCCCAAACGGGTGTCCCACTCCGGGTGGCAGGCCGCCGGCAAGTATGTCGGGCTGGGCGAGTGGATCCGGCAACAGCCATGGGCCCACGAGAGCGGCGACGGCGACAATGAGCAGCAACAGCGCCCCGGTACGCCCGCGGGGGTTCCGCCAGGCGCTTCGCAGGATCTCCAGAATTGATGTCACCCGATTCGCACTCGGGGATCCAGAAGCGCGTAGGCCACGTCAGTCAGGAAGCCGCCGGCGACGACCAGCGCGGCAACCAGCAGCGATGCACCCATGAGAAGTGGGTAGTCCCGGCCGCCCACGGCGCCCGCCGCCAGGGAGCCCAATCCCGGCCAGGCAAACACGGCCTCCACGAACACAGAGCCTGTCACCAAAATCGGAAGCCAGAGGCCGAAGAGGGTGATGACGGGAAAGAGGGCGTTGCGCCAGGCATGCCGCCAGGTGACCAGCCGCTCGGGCAACCCCTTGGCCCGCGCGGTCACGATGTAGGGGAGATGCAGGACCTCGAGCATCGCCGCCCGCTGGTACCGCATCGTGGCCGCAATGCTCACGACTGAGAGCGTCAGAACGGGAAGGACGAGGTGCCTCAGCACATCGCCGGCGCGGGTCAGCCAGCCGGCGTCCGAGCTCAACAACGGATCCTGCATTCCCGCGGCCGGGAGCAACCGCCATTCCACGCCCACCAGCCAGGCGAGCATGAGGCCAAGCCAGAAGGATGGCATCGCGTACCCGGTGAGCGAGAGAGTAGTGAGCCAGCGGTCCTCTCTAGCGCCGCGGCGCACGGCCTGCCGGACACCGAGCCACAGACCCACCGTAAAGTTGAGCAGGAGGACGCTGCCGCCTAGCAGGAGGGTGGCGGGCAGGCGCTCGGCCAGCAGTGCCGTTACCGGCCGGCCATACTCGATGGAAACTCCGAGGTCGCCGTGGACCAGTCCGCCGACGAACGCGGCCAACTGTCTCCCCACTGGCTGGTCCAATCCATACCGAGCACGGAGGACCTCTATTTCCTTCTGCGAGATCGGCCGGTCCGCACTCAACCGGAACAATGGGTCTCCGGGAGCCGCGCGCATCAGGACGAAGAGCAGGGCGGTGGCGATCGCTAGCGTGGCGACCGCCTGAAGCGCCCGCCGGAGCAGCCACCCACCCATGCTATCGACTCCGGCCAGCTACCGGGACCGGACTTACCGACCACTTTCGGAGCGTGAGCCAGGCGGACTGGGGAGTGATCGTCACGCCCCTGAAGCGGCGGTTTACCGCATACATGAAGGCAGGCGCGTACAGGAACGTTGCGGCCGCGTCCTCTTCGATTTTTCTCAGCGCCTCGATCCATCGCTCGCCGGGGTCTCCTCGCCCTCGAACCGCCTGCTCCATCACCGAATCGACCCCGCGATCGCAATATCCGGCGACGTTGTTCCCGCCGGTGCATGACCAGCTCTGGGTCAGGCCCGATGGAGAAGGATCCTGGTTTACCGACGAGAAATCGACGTCGAAGTCTCCCGCAGCGCGACGTTCGAGATAGATCGGGAACTCGAGCTGAAGAATCTCGATCTGCACTCCGATCCGGCGAAGCTGCTCCTGAATCAGCAGGGCCATCTGGCGCCGGATCCCGCTGGTGTTGGGGACCGAGAGCACCAGCCGGAGCGGATGGCCATCGCGGTCGAGCGTGCCATCGGCATCGGAGTCGCCCCAACCGGTTGCCGCCAGAAGCCTTCGCGCCTCATTGACGTTCGGCCCCTCCGCACGTGGTGACCGGTGACGGATCCATAGTAACTGCGAAACCGGGCCATAGGGCACCATGCCGTGGGAGCCGAAGACCGCCTGAACCAACTGGCTTCGATCCAGCCCGAGCGTAATCGCCCGGCGGACCCGGTTATCCGCCAGGATAGAGTGGGGCCGTGCGCGGTTCTTGGGATCGCGCTGGTTGAAGAGAAGAAAACCCATCGTCGAGGAGGGTACCGCGATGAGCCGGAGGGTCGTGTCTGCCGCCACCTGGTTTACGGATGGCGGGGGAATGATATCCATGGCATCGGCCTGACCGCTGAGAAGCAGGTTGAGCCGGGCCGAGGGCTCGACAGCGGTGCGCAGGATCACCCGCGCGATCTTTGGCTTACCCAGGAAGAAATCGGGGACCGCCGCAAGCTCGACGAATTGACCCGGCACGCTGCGTACCCACCGGTACGGCCCGCTGCCGATCGGGCTGGTAGCGAAGCTCGAGCGGCTCACCGAGTCGGGCGGAATGGAATCCAGAAGATGAAACGGAATCGGAGCCACGTGGTAGGTGGCGTCGTAGAGCTGCTCCGCATATGGCCGGGCAAAGCGGAACACGACGCGGCTGTCTCCCTCGGCGGCAACCGAGACGATCTGGCGAAGCAGTTCCGACACCCGGGGCGCCAAATCGGGATTTTTTGCGCGCTTGAAGGTGAAAACCACGTCGCGGGCTGTCACCGGAGTGCCATCGTGCCAGCGCGCTCGTGAGTCCAGATCGAATACCAGTGTGGTCGAATCGCGGCGAGTCCAGGAGCGCGCCAGTGCGGGGACGAAGTCGCGGTCTCCAGCCGTCTGCGCCTTGGGTCCCAGCTCAGCCAGGCGGAGAAACAGCTGGTCGGCCACATCCTGGTTGCCCACGCCGTTCGCCGCTCCCTCCATCAGGGTGGGGACTGGAGTGGTGGCCTGTTGGCCCGTCACGATGACGATGCCAGTGGCAGGTGCGGCTTGAGCCTGCGCCCCTGGGATACTCCACGCCGTCAGCATGACGACGAAGGCCAGCCGTGACCGCCACCCGGTCACGGTGCTCATCGAGCCCACGTCCACTCGGCTGAGCGGTAATGAGGGAAAAGGGACGAGGCGCCGTGCAGGGCCGGCTCGACGTCGGGAGCAGGATTCCATTCACCCGACCAGCGGGCGCCTGCTGATGCTTGAATCGCTTCGGCCACCTGCCGCCCTCGCAGCTGCGGGTCCGGATTTGCGGAGCCTCGTGATTGCTGCAGAGACTGGGCGATGATTGCACCTCGCGTGAGGCTGAGCAGGATGCTCTGGTTTTCCTGTAGCAGGATGGACCCGTGCTGTAACAGCGCAGTTCCTTGCCGGAACTGGGCGCTCCCGACGACCTTCCGCCCGCCGATCATGATTTCCCCACCGGCCGGCTGAGAGAAGCAGGGCCCGGCATCGAGCGAAACCGCCCGCACTGGAGGCGCCAGACTGGCACTCGCCCCGAGCCCCTGCAGCGCATCGGCGAGCATGCCGTGGATCTCGAGGTATGCTGCGGGAAGCGAGCCGAAACGCGCGCTCGGCGCCGCTACGGCATACGTAAGTTCTTCGGCGTGCCACACGGCACGCCCCCCGGTTGGCCGTCTCACAGTATCGAGACCGAGGTCCGAGATGCGGCGCGAGTCGTAACGCCGGTTGGCCGGCTCATGGCGGCCGAACGAGAGACAGTACGGCGCCCACTGGTACAACCTCAGCCAACTCTCGCCATGCTGCTCGGCCCGTTCGAGCAGCGCGTGATCGATGGCCATGTTGGCCCAGCCTGGGCGGGGAGTCTCGTCTATCCAAAGATGCCAGATGGACGGCTGTCCCGCGGGCCTATCCATAAGCCTCCACCGGCGGACAGCTGCACATCAGGTTCCGGTCACCAAACGCACTATCGATCCGGCCCACCGTCGGCCACACCTTGTAGCCCCGCACGGCTCGTGTGGGGTAGGCGGCGCGCTCGCGCGGATAGGGACGGTCCCAAGCGTCGGAGATGACCTGCTCCAGGGTGTGCGGGGCGTTGGTCAGGAGGTTGTTCTTCCGGTCCGCCCGTCCTTCCTCGATCTCGCGGATCTCCTCCCGAATGGCGATCATCGCGTCGCAGAACCGGTCCAGCTCTTCTTTCGACTCGCTTTCGGTCGGCTCGATCATGAGCGTGCCCGCCACCGGAAACGACACCGTCGGCGGGTGGAAGCCATAGTCGATGATCCGCTTTGCGATGTCTTCCACCTCGACTCCGGCGGAGTTCTTGAAAGGCCGGGTATCGATGATACACTCGTGCGCGACCAGGCCGTTCTGACCGGTGTAGAGCAGCGGATAGTGATCGGCCAGCCGGCGGGCCACATAGTTGGCGCTGAGGATGGCGATTCGGGTGGCTTCGGTCAGACCGTCGTAACCCATGAGCGCGATGTAGGCCCAGGAGATCGGCAATATCGCGGCACTGCCCCAGGGCGCGGCCGAGATGGTGCCGCACGCCAAGGGATGGTCCAGATCGACGACGGGGTGTCCAGGCAGAAAGGGAACCAGGTGCGGTGCGACACCGATCGGCCCCATCCCAGGTCCGCCGCCCCCATGGGGGATGCAGAACGTCTTGTGGAGGTTCAGGTGGCAGACATCGGCCCCGATATCGCCCGGGCGGCAGAGCCCCACCTGGGCGTTCATGTTGGCGCCATCCATGTATACCTGGCCACCGTGCTCGTGGACGATACGGCAGATCTCCTTCACCGAGCCTTCGAATACCCCATGCGTCGAGGGATAGGTGATCATCAGGGCCGCCAGGGTGTCCCGGTTGGCGGCCGCTTTGGCCCGAAGATCGTCCACGTCGATGTTGCCCCGGGGATCGCTCTTGATCGGCACGACCTGCATGCCGGCCATCACCGCGCTTGCCGGGTTGGTGCCGTGGGCCGACTGGGGAATCAGGCACGTAGTCCGGTGTGCGTCCCCCCGTGACCGATGATAGGCCCGCAGAACCAGGAGGCCAGCGTATTCGCCTTGCGATCCCGCATTCGGCTGGAGCGACACCGCGGCGAAGCCGGTAATTTCGGCCAGCTGGTACTCCAGCTGGCTGAAGAGGAGCTGGTAGCCGGCCGTCTGATCGCGGGGAGCGAACGGGTGCAACCGGTTGAACTCGCGCCAGCTGACCGGCATCATCTCGGTCGTCGCGTTCAGCTTCAGGGTGCAGGACCCGAGCGGGATCATCGCCGACGTGAGTGACAGATCGCGCGACTCCAGCCGCTTGATATAACGCAGCATCTCGGTTTCCGAGTGATGCCGGTGGAAGACCGGGTGCTCCAGGAAAGACGTGGTCCGCGCCACCGCGGGGGGAATGGCCCGCTCGCTCTTCACGCCGATGTCGTCCAGCATGAAGGGAAGAGCCTCGTTCAGCGAGAAGATCGAGATGAGGTCTGCGAGATCGCCCAGTGTCACCGTCTCGTCCAGCGCGATGCACAGCCTCGTGGCCGAGAGCGGCCGGAGATTGATGTTGCGCACCCGCGCGGCGTCGAGCAGCCGAGGAAGCGCCCAGCCCTCGACCTCGACGCAGATGGTGTCGAAGTACGCCTCGTGCACCACCTGGTATCGGAGCCGGCGCAGGGCATTGGCCAGAAGGACCGTGCGGGTGTGCAGCCGCTCGGCGATCCGGCGAAGGCCCGAGGGACCATGGTAGACGGCGTACATCCCGGCCATGAC